>CAMLWC010000026.1 GCA_946488855.1 uncultured Mycoplasmatota bacterium | reverse complement strand
TTCTATCTAATAAAAAAAGACTATATAAAATATTTTATAATAGTCGTGTTATGCTTTATTGGTTAAATATATTAATTTTAAATTTTCATAAATAAATTTACTAACTCTTTTAATAATCAATTTTAATAGTTTTAGTTATCACATCAGTATAAGTAAATGATTTTTTACAATTATTATTTAATTCAACTAAGAATACATTTTCATATAATTCTTTAATAGTTACTTTATATTTTTCATATTTATTCCTACCCAAATTATATTTAATAGTTACTTCTTCACCAATATAATCATTTAATTTACCTCTAACTTGACCTATCATCTTGGATACCCCGTATACATAGTTCCTTTAGTAATGACGCCACCTATCCCATTTTTACCATATTTCGTATTTTCAATTATATCTTTCAAATCAATATCTTTTCTAACATCAGATAAACTCATTTTGGTTGCTATTATAGCAGGATCTAAAGCATGAATATTAACTCGTTTAGGAGAAGAAGCAAAATTAGCACCAGCTTTTATTAATTCTTCATAATCAGATTGACAAGCACCAGCAATTATAATTAATTTATCATGACTTTTTTCAAATTTTCTTGCTTCTTTAATAGCTTTAACAAAATTATTACTATTTTTATAAGCACTTATATTATTTTGACTACCTTTTTTCTTATAATAAGCATCATGACCTGTTATTACAATTATATTTGGATTATATTCTTCTAACCAATCTCTAATATATAATGGTACATTTTCTTCTGTTTCATTTATTCCTTTTGCCCATATATTAGCTTCTTTATAATAATCTAAACACCTATTTAAATAATCTAAATCACTATCAATATGTAATATTTTACCAGGAATATAAAAATAATCATCTCTATTTAAATCTATATTAGGTTTAATTCTTTCTTCAAATTGTTTATTTTCTTCATCAACACTTTCAAATTTAACTAAATCATCCTTAAAACTATCAGCTACTAATCTAAGATTAACACCTTTTAAATAATATACATTATCAACTATATCAGTTATTTTAAACACTGTATCGTGGTTGTAAGATTTTCTAGTTACTAAATCACCTATGTCAAAATTCATATAATCACCCAACTAATTATATGAAATATTATTAATAAATATGAAAGAAATAAGGCTTTAATCCTTATTTCTTATATCATCTTGTTCCAATCTTTTTATATATCCAAATATATCTTTATCTAATGCAATATTATTTTTGTTAATATCTAAATCTTGTTCTTTTAATCGTAATCCGTCAATCCATTTTTTTGAAATTCCAATTAATTCTTTATCATCATTTAAACTTTTCTTAACTTTTTTAAATTTCATATTTTCAATTTCATAAATATTATTAAATCTACAAGATGTTAAAATATCATTTGTGAATAGATTAATATGATAATCTGTGATAACATTACAATAATCAATATTTTCATAAACAACTTTCTTTTCAATTAATGTTATTTCTTCACCTTTAGAATTAAATGTTGTTGTTCCAATTGGTGTATCATCAGTCATTGGATAAGTAAATTTTCCTTTTTCTTTATTAAATATTCTATGTTGATTAATTGTCTTTAAAATAGAGCCATCACTAAACTTTAATAAATTATATTTATCAATCGTTTTTTGTTTCATAATCCATAATGGTTTAGCATAAGTAAATTTTCCATTATCAAAATCCCAAACTAATACTAAATCATCATAAGTTAAATCTTTTATTTTTTTTCTCTTTCTTTTTTTCTTCTTTTTATCATAAACAATAACTTCACTATCTGAACTTACACATGATACCCACATTAATCCTTTATACCAAGGAGTTGGATTGTAATCTTCATTTGTAAATTGAATATAAACAGTTCTATAAACTATTGCACCAGAACTTTCTTTTTGAATTAAATATTTTAATTTATTATTTTCATAAAATATATTATATATTGTTGAAACTGAATTCAATGTTAAATTATAATTTAAATCTTCTAATTTATAATAAACTGTCTCACTACATAAATTTCTTAAATCACAATTATAAATGTTAACACCTTCGTATTCATCAAATAACTCCAAATCAATTTCGCCAACTATTTCTTCTCTTATTAAATCAACACTGGAAAATATTTCATACAATTTATTTGAATCAAAAGAATAAGGCAATGGTTGTTTTATTTGAATTAATCTTCTTTTAGTAATACAATTATTATGGCTATCACATGCTTTATATTCTATTATCTTATCAGTTGGTAATCTATCAAATCCTCTAGTTTCAATATTTATTGTCTCTTCACTATTATCAGTTACTGATACACCTTCTAATAAATTAAATGAATCTAATTCACTACTAGATAATTTAGTATTGTCTGGAACAATTAAATCTGGTGGTGTTGTATCTCTTACAACTACTGTTCTTGTAATTTTTGATGTATATCCATTACTAGTAGCACTATAAATTACAGTATATGTACTAAATTTAGTTACATCAATACTTCCTATTTCACTACCATTTTCTTGATATGTTATATTTACTTCTACTTCACTACCATCTTTAGCTACTGCTTTAGCTCCTTTTTCTTCATATGAACTATTTATTTCTACATATTCAATATAATTTTCATTTAATACAATGGTAGGAGCATTTTCATTAAATTCATTACTTAAATCAGTACCACTATTACCATCTACATATATATCATAATTATTATTCTTTAACGTAATAGTAACTACCATATCATTAGGCAATAATTCTCCTGTTTTTGGATTTCTACTATCAATTGCAACATATCCTGCTTTTTTTAGTTCCAATAAAGTAACAGTTATAGATTCATTTTCATTAACTGGTAACATATTCAAATTAGAATAAGCCCATTTTTCCGCTGCTAATTTTATTTCTTCTAATTGTGAAGTATATAATTTTTCTTTATTACTTTTTATTGTATTATTAACGATAGGAAAAGTTATTAATGCTATTACACCTAGTACAATAATTACTCCTAATAGTTCTGTTAATGTAAAACCTTTCATCTATTATCACCTAACATAATTATACAATTTAATAAATTTCAAGTCAATTTTTTTTGATAATAAACGTTTTATTTTTTGTATAAAAAGCATAAAAAACATCTTCTAATTTAATTTTCTTTTTATCTAAAATATCATAAACCCAATTTAAATCTTTTTTCATATTTTTAACCGTATCAACATCAATTGTACCATCTATTATAATTGGCATAGGATAAGTATTATCATCACTAAAAACAGATAATTTACCATTATTTTCTAATATAGCATAATTAACATCATTAATGTTTTTAATACCTTGTTCTCTTAATTGTGATATTAAATCATCTAAACTATATCTAATTTTTTGCATTTGTTTAAAATCAACTTTTCCTTTATTAATAATTACTTGAGGATTACCATCAATAAATTTCCTAAATTTATTACTTTTTAATGCTATATAGCTTAAACTTATTTGTAATATTACTAATACTGCAATAGGTATTAAAGAAACAAAAATTGATCTATCTATTTCTTCAATACTCATTGCTGCTAATTCAGCAATTAAAATAGATACAATTAAATCTATAATACTTAACTGCCCAACTTCCTTTTTACCCATTATTCTATAACATATTGCTATATAAACATACAAAACTAAAGTTTTAAATATTATATTAAAATACATTTTCATCACCTATTACAATTATGAAATAAGTTCTATTTTTTTATTCAAAAACATAATAATTATTAGGTGATATCATGTTATATTTAAAAAAATTAGGCAAATCATTAGGTATTAGTATAATTATTTTATTGGTAATGACATTTATAATAACTTTATTTAATTATATAAATTTAATAAATATTAAAATAGTTACAGCATTTTCTTATATAACACCTTTTATTTCCTTTTTTATAGGTGGATTATTATTAGGTAAAACAAGTATTAATAAAGGATGGTTAGAAGGAATTAAATTTGGATTAATAATTATCATATTATCTTTCATATTTAATTATTTAGCTTTTGACCAAGGTTTTAATATTTCAAATATTATTTTGTATATAATTACATTAATATCAAGTATAATTGGCAGTATGATTGGTATAAATTTAAAAAATAGTGATTAATCACTATTTTTATATTGTTTAATAAATTGTTCTTTATATTCATCAAAAGTATCATTTTTAATAGATTCTCGTATTTCTTCCATTTCTTTAATTAAAAATCTTATATTATGGATAGATAATAATCTTCCACCTAACATTTCATCACACGTAATTAAATGTCTTATATAAGCTTTAGTATAATTTTTACATGTATAACAATCACAATTATCTTCAATAGGAGTAAAATCTTCTTTATATTTTAAATTCTTTAAATTAATTCTACCTTTTCTTGTAAAAGCATTGCCATGACGCGCTAACCTCGTAGGTAGTACACAATCAAACATGTCAACACCACGTTCAACACCTTCTAATAAATCAATTGGTTCACCTACTCCCATCAAATATCTTGGTTTATCAATAGGTAAATACTTAATAGCATAATCGATCATATTATACATTGTAACTTTATCTTCACCAACACTAGTTCCACCAATAGAATAACCATCAAAATCTAATTTAACAGTTTCTTTTGCACTATATTCTCTTAAATCTTGATATTCACCGCCTTGAATGATTCCAAATAATGATTGATTAGGATTATTATGAACTTCTTTTCCCCTTTTAGCCCATCTAATTGTTCTTTCCGTACTTGCTTTAGCATATTCATAACTAGCAGGATATGGGATACATTCATCAAAACTCATCGCAATATCACTATCTAATTTATTTTGAATTTGAATAGATAATTCAGGGGTTAAAAATAATTTTTTACCATCGATATGACTTTTAAAAATAACACCTTCTTCTGTTATATCTTTTTTCTTGGCTAAAGAAAAAACTTGAAACCCACCACTATCAGTTAAAATAGGACCGTTATAATTCATAAATTTATGTAATCCTCCTGCTTTATCAACAATATCTTCACCTGGTCTTAACCATAAATGATAAGTGTTAGATAAAATTACTGCACTATGCATATCATATAATTCTTCAGGAGTTAAAGTTTTAACATTAGCCAAAGTTCCAACAGGCATAAAAATAGGAGTATCAAATGTGCCATAATTTGTTTTCAATTTGCCTAATCTTGCCTTTTTATAATTTTTAATTAATTCATATTTAATTTTCACAAAAATCACCAAAATAATTATATATTAAAAATAATAATTTGACAAGATTATAAAAATGTGTTATTATAGCACACGTAATTTGAAGGGGGAATTTATTATGTATCAAAAATTAGATAGTAAAATTGATTTTAGTACTGTTGTAACTAGAGAAAAATTAAAAACTTTAACTGATGAAGAAGTTAATTTTGTAAAAAAAGAAGGTTTATCTCATAGTAGATATTTAAGAAATGCATACAATCCTGAAACATTAAAATCTTTATTAACTACAAGAGCTAAAGAAATCGCTTTTGTAGGCTATAAATATAAAGATTTAAATCCAACTGCACAAGAATTATTAGCTGCAACTATTGTTTTCCCAGATGATGAATCATTTATAAAATGTTTACTTTCTAGAAATATAAATTATAATTTATTATTTAATTACTCAAGAGCAGTATCAAGCATTAAAAAAGTTGCTTTATTAGCTAAAAATTTGGAAATTGATGAAGATGTCAAATTAACTAGTAAAAAAATAAATACATTGTGTTCTTTAATTCGTATATATTTTGGTATAAGAGATTATAATTTAATATTAGCTAAGATAAACGAAATAGTATTATTTAAAAAAGATTTATATAAAAAATTAGAACAAGAACAATTTACACCAGATTCAAAAACACGCTAAATGCGTGTTTTAATTTTATCTAAATTAAATTTTCTACTTCCTTTTATATAAACAATATTATTTTCTTTCAAATTATTTTCTAAATATACTATTATTTCTTCAATATTTTCAAAATGTCTTCCATTAATAAATTTTGTATAATTTCCTATTAATAAAACTTTCTTGTTTTTTATTTTTTTTAAATATTTATTTATTTTTTTATGATATTTAACGCTATATTTACCTAATTCTAACATATCACCTAAAATTATAAATTTTTTTTCTTTTTTTTCTTTTAAAATATCTAATCCACCAATTAATGATTCATAGCTACTATTATAACTATCATCAATTATTTTATATTCTTTATTTATTATATTTAATCTTCCATCCATATTTTGATATTCACTTACTGCTTCACTAATTAATCTTAAATCAATATTAAATAATAAACCAACTTTAATTGCTATATATACATCTGCTAATAAATGTTTAAATGAATTAAATACAAAATGAACATTATTAATATCAAATTCTTGACTAAATCCATATTTTAGATTTTTAATATTTAACTTTTTTGAATCAACCTTAATGGTATTTTTTATTATTTTTAAATATTTATCTTCATTATTTACTATCAAATTTTTTTCTTTCATACCATCTAATATTTCTAATTTTGCTTTTAAAATATTTTTCTTGCTACCTAAATTTCCAATATGAGCAGTTCCAATATTAGTTATTATTGCATAATTAGGATTACATATTTTAGATAAATAAGATATTTCATTAAAATGATTCATACCTAATTCAGTTACAATTATATCATAAGAATCATCTAATTCTAATAAAGTTAATGGTAATCCTATATGATTATTATGATTTTTATTTGACTTTAAAACTTTATATTTTTTACTTAAAACTAAATATATTAATTCTTTAGTAGTTGTTTTCCCTACACTTCCTGTTATAGCTATTAAAGGAATATTATATAAATTTCTAATATAATGGGCAATTTGTCCTAAAGCTATTATACTATCTTCTACTTTAATACTTGGTATATTTAATTCTTTTTCACTTATAACAGCTACTGCTCCATTTTCAATTGCTTCTTCAATATAATCATGTCCTTTATTAATAGCTAAGAATAAATCTCCTTGTTCTATATCTTTAGAAGAAGTTTTTATTTTATTAAATATTATATTGTCACATATTTTACCATTTAAAATTTTATTTACTTCACTTAATTTCAATATTATCACCTAATAAAATATATGAAAAAAAAGATATAAAATTATATCTTATGCTCTTGAATCATATTTACCAGTACTTGTTGATACAATAACTTTTTCACCTTGTTCAACAAATAAAGGAACTCTTATAACTAATCCTGTTTCTAAAGTTGCGTCTTTAGTAGCATTATTAGTAGTATTACCTTTAACTGCAGGTTCAGTATGTACAACTTCTAATTCTACTTTATCTGGTAACATAACACCTAATAATTCACCTTCATAGAAACTTAAATCAACATTTAATCCTTCTTTTAAATAATTAACATCATCACCTAATTGATCTTTAGTTAATTCTATTTGTTCATAAGTTTCCATATTCATAAAATTATATGCATCACCTGAAGCATACAAAAATTGCATAGGTCGTTTTTCTATCATAGCTTTTTCTAATTTAGTACCACTATTAAATGATTTTTCAGTAGTTGAACCAGTTCTTAAATTTCTAATTTTCATTTTTACAAATGCTGCACCTTTACCAGGTTTTACATGTGAAAATTCTAAAACTTGATAAATATCTCCATCTAATACAAATGTAATACCATTTTTTATATCATTAACGTTTATCACTTTCAACACCCCCTCTTTTTATTAAAATTTTTGATTTGCTTTCACTTTTTTTAGGTACACGATTTACTGATTTTATAATTAATGTTTTTCCTGTTGCAGGATTTAAAACTGGACTTTTAGAATCTAAAATCATTTTTTTATATGTAGATTCTACATTAAAATTTTTAATCATTTTATCACCTTATTTTTTTTCTTTATGAGTTGTTGTTTTTTTACATTTTGGACAATGTTTCTTTAATTCTAAACGATCAGTTGTATTACGTTTATTTTTTTCTGTACGATAATTTTCACTTTTACATTCAGTACATTGAAGAGTAATTCTTTCTCTTGCTTCTCCTTTTTTAGCCATAAAATAATCCCTCCTTTTAAAACACTTACATAATTATACCAAATTATTCATAAAATTCAAAGTATTTTTGTGAAATTCTATAAGAAATTTGTTTATTTATTGGTGCTCTAGCAGTAGATGATGATTCTTGATAGAATATATCCGGTGAAACAACTACAAATGAAACTTTTGGATTATCGTAAGGTGCATAAGCACCAAATGTATTACTTATAGTTTCTTTATCAATATTACCATCACCATCTGTATCAATAAAACTTTCACTAGTACCAGTTTTACCAGCCGCATTATATTTATAATTTATATACCCAACACCAGTTCCACTAGTTAACATAACTTCTCTAAAACCTTGTTTTATTCTATCTAAATATTTATCTTCTAATGTTATTTTATTTAAAATAGTTGGTTTTATTTCATACAATAAATCTGTTAGCCCATCTTTAGTAGGACTATAAACTGCTTTAAGTAAATTTGGTTTCATTCGATAACCACCATTAGCTATAGTATTAATATATTGACTTAATTGAATTGGTGTATAAGTATCAAATTGACCTATTGAAAAATCCATTAAATGTCCTGGTAATGTACTGTCACTAGTATAACCTAAACTTTCAATTGGCAAATCTATACCAGTTTTAACACCTAAACCAAATTCTTTAAAGGTATTACGATATATGTCAAATGCATTAGGATTAATATTTATTTTCTGATCATATTGATAATTACCACCACCTACTTTAATAGCAGTTAAAAATTGAAAAACATTAGATGAATATTTTAAAGCAGTTATATCGTCGACACTACCTAAGTTTGTCCAAGAACATTTTAAAGGGGTATCAGCTATTTTAATACATTTATCTTGAATTCTTCCATTCAAAACTATATTACCTGTTTTATATCCTACTGCATGTGAAGCACCTTTTACAATAGAACCAGCAGTTACTGGTGTTGTAACGACACCTGGTGTATAATCTAATACTTTATATTCACCATCTTCTTCTACAACTTGTTTACCTGCCATCGCTAAAATTTCTCCTGTATTAGGATCACTAATAATCACAAAAGATCTATTATAATATTTAGTGTTAGGATACTCTTTTCCTTTTAAAACTTCTTCTTCTAGTATCTTCTCTATTTCTTTTTGTAATTCTATATCAATAGTTAAAACTATATCATTACCTCTTCTTCCTTCATCAATTATTTTTCTTGTTCCATCATCTAATATTTGATATATAGTTTTTTCACCTTTCAAAATTGATTCATATTGATATTCTAAATAACTAATACCTACTCTATCATTTAAACTATATCCTAAATTTAAATAATAATCTTTTAATTCATAAGGAATACCTGTTTCATTAGTTGAAACACTACCTAAAATTGTCTTAAAAACATCACCATAAGGATATACCCTATTCCAATCTAATTTAACATCAAAACCTTTTATATTATTAACATTTTCAGCAATTATTGCATATTCTTTATCTGTTACATCATCTTTCTTTATTACTTTTTCATCATAGCTATATCCTTGATTCATTAAATAATAAATATATGCCGCTTTTTTATCTTTTTCTTCTAATAAATCTAATTGTTCATCAATTCTTTCTATTTTTAATTTTTCAATATCATTATTAGTTAATTTTCTTTCTTCTAATAATTTCCATTCCTCATCTGTTATTAAATTATTAGCTTCATCCTTATTATTTAAAATCCAAAATTTTTTTAATTGTTCTTCACTTAATTTTTTATAATCTAAATTAATCATATCCGCTACTTTATAAGCTGTTTCTATTTCTTCTTTAGTAGTTATACCACTTGGCTTTTTATAATAAATAACTTTAACTGCCTCATTATCGACGATAAGTTTACCATTTCGGTCATATATTCTTCCTCTAGGTGTACTAGTAGAAGTTACAATATTTTGACTTAATTTTTCTACTTTTTGAACATAAAAATCATGTTTTACAACTTGAATAACAAATAAATTAATTCCTAAAAAAATCATTATTATGCATATTACTATAATTAAAATATTATATCTTTTTTCAATTGTTTCTTTAATATCTTTATTTTTTATACTTAAATTATAAATTTTCTTGTATTTTTTCATATATTTTACTTACTTTACTAAAATCAACAATTGAAAAAAAATTATTAATATATTCTTGTCTATCATTTTGATAATCTAAAAAATAAGCATGTTCCCACAAATCCAAATTCATAATTGGCTTTAAATCATATGAATAAGGTGTATCTTCATTTGATGTATTGATTATTTCTAATTTATTTTCCTTATTTAATACTAAAAAAGTATAACCAGAACCTGTTAAATAATTAGCAGTTTTTATAAATTCTTCTTTAAAATTTTCTATTGAGCCAAAATCTTCAATTATTTTATTTTTAAATACTTCACTCATTTCACCTTTACCTAAAATACTAAAAAATAATTCATGATTTAATGATCCACCTAAATTAAATAAAATATTACCTCTTTCCTTTATAGGAAAATCATCTATATTTTTAACTAAATTTTTATAATCTTTTAAATCACCTAATTTATCAATATAACCTTGATAAATTTTATTGTGAATATTCATTGTAAAATCAGTTATATATGGTTCGTACATAATATTCCTCCTCTTAATATTTTATTTAATTTTCATAACATTATTCATTTATACATATAATGTATTGGTGAAAATATGAAAGAAAGATTAATTAGTGAATACGTTAACAGAATGACTCTTGAAGATGTAAACAATTTTGCTTTAAAAAATGGAATTATTTTAAAAGATAATGAAATTAAACTAATCTATGATCACATTAAAAATAGTTGGCACACTATTGTATTTGGGAATCCAAGAGGTATATTAGATGATTTAAAAGAAAAACTAGATAGTACAAGTTATCAAAAAATTGAATCATTATACATTTATTTCAAAAATCGTTATTTATAATAATTTCTTATATCATTAATCAAATTATTATTAAATTTTTTATTTAAAATCATTTTTATTTCAAATTTATAAGGTGGATACATTCTTTCTTTAGAATTATCATCCATTGATACATAAGGTGTCTCTAATATTTTAGGGATATTTTTTAATTTATCGTGATATATTATATTAATTAAATTATCAAATCCAATTGTTCCATATCCAATATTTTCGTGTCTATCTTTATGTGCACTAATTACATTTTTACTATCATTTACATGAATACATTTTAAATAATTTAATCCGATTATTTTGTCAAATAAATCTAATACTTTATCAAAATCATTTAAATCATAACCAGCATCATTAATATGACATGTATCTAAACATACTCCTAAAGGATAATTAACGCCATCTATTATTTCTTTTATTTCTTCAAATGTTTTACCCAATTCTGTACCTTTACCTGCCATAGTTTCTAATAATATTAAAACATTACTCTTACCAACTTTATTTAAATTATCTATAATATTCTTTATTCCTTCTTCTTTGCTTAACTTAACGCTACTACCTGGATGAAGTACTAATTTAGTCATACCTAATTGCTCAACTCTTTTTAATTCTTGTTTTAAAAAATCTACTGCAAAATCATTATTACTAGCTAAATTAATTATATAAGGTGCATGAACTATTACATTATTTATATCTATATTATTTTCATTCATTATTTTTAAAGCTTCTTTAGTTAAGTTATCATCTATAGTTTGCCTATTTGTATTTTGTGGAGCACCGGTATAAAACATAAAAGTAGTACTTCCATAACTTAATGCTTCTTTAACACTACCTACTAATTGTGCATCTTTTTTAAATGAGACATGTGATCCTATTATCATATAATCAACTCCTTTAATAATTATAATAAATTTTTAATATAAAGACAAGAAAAAAATGGTATTTAACCATTTATATTAATATTTGATTGTTTTTTGAAATCCTTGTTCTTTTGGATATTCTTTAATATCAACATCATTAACTTTTATATGTCCTTCTAAATCAGCAGCTACAGAAAATATATTTTGATTTAATTTATTACCTTGAAGTATTTTTGCTTTATTTAAAGATCTGGTAATTCTATAATCTCTAGCACCAACTTCAAAAACCAATCTTACATTTTTTTCAGCAATCAAAGAAGATTGCACATATTCAAATAAATATTTTTTAAATAATTTAAGTTTTTTAGCAGATATTAAAATTTCATTTATATCAAATTTTTCATAAAATTTAAATGGTGTTGCTGGTGAACTAATATTTAAACCTAATAAATCTGAAACAACATTCACCACATTATTACTTATAATATTACTTCTTTGTAACATCATTTGTGACATTGATAATTTACGTTCTAAAACATTTAATAAATATTTAATTTCTTCAATATTTAAATATTGTTTAGGATTACCATTTGAATCAATAACTAATGCACTTAATTCATTTTGCGTTAATACTTCTTTTAATGAAGAAACAAGTTTAAATTTGCCATCAAAAAGAGCATCTAATTTTGCACTAGTTGGATGTACATTATGATAAACGCCATGATCATCTAAAAAAGCAACTTTTTTCTTTTCATCTACTAATCCTAAATATAAATTATCTATTGGATATTTTTTTATAGGCATAATATCCCCCCTAAATTCGAAGATATTCTAACATATTTTACTTTGTATGTCAAATTATTTAATTTAATATACGTAAAAATTTGTTATTAATCTATAATATTTTTTCGCCATTAACTGTTACTTCATGAATATAGACAGTTCCATATATTGAATTACTTGTTGAATTACTTTTTCTAAAACTAATATAATAATAATCAGTATTATATCTTGCCGTAAACTTTATTGTGACTATGTCAGTTGTTTGAACGGATCTAACTAATATACTATCTGAGTGCTGATTATCCAACAAATCCATATAATAACTACCATATTTTTTTGCACTATATGTAACTCTTATTGTATCTCCCTTTTTTATTTTTTTATAAATATAAATATCAGTATTAATACCTTGTTCATTACAAGAATTTATATGCATTTCAGTAGGTGAATTATCACTACTTGGTATTTTCAAATATGTATATGCATTCGTTGAATTACTTACAGTTGTAACATTATATGTTATATAAATAGTAGTTGAAGCAGTTGCTGTTTTTCCTGTCCCTGTATTTATGGAACATGTTAATGTATAAGTTCCATTAGCTAAAATATTCATATTAGTAATAGTTGTTCCATCAACACTACATGTTGTTGTTCCTCCACTTAAACTATTATTATAATTTGATGTTATTGTAAAATAATTAATTGGATCCACACTTGTTCCTTGAAATACTGTAGTATTACTTGCTTTTGCTTGCAATGCTGGTTGAGTTGTATCTATTTTAACTGTTTGAGCCGAAGAAATATTACCTTCTTTTCCAGCATTATTTATTGCTCTAAAGTATACATATTTAATTCCATTTGTTGTTATATTTATACTTTTAACTCCATTTGATAAATTTGTCCAATTTCCACCTATTTGTCCTGTACTTGATGTACTTATATAATATTGATAATATGCAATACCACTTGTACTAGATGAATCGCCTGAAACTGATATTGTCCTTGATGTACTTACCCATGTTGTACTTCCTCCAGTTATAGAAGGAGCTGTAGGATTATTCTTATCTAATTTAATTGTATAACTTCGTGTAGCACTATTTCCTGCTAAATCTGTTGTTGTTATTATTACTGTTGTTCCTGTACTATTTGTTGTTATTTTACTTGTATTACTTGTTGTACTTAAATGTCCTGATAAACTATCACTTCCATTTACTACATTTACTGTCACATCTGATGTATACCAAGCATTACTTCCTAAAGTTCCTACTAAATTTGCTGTTCCTGCTACTGGAGCTGTTTTATCTAATTTATATGTATCACTACATATTTTTGTTGTTTTATTATTATTATCTGTTACTTCTATACATAGTCTATTACTTCCTTCTACTTCTATATAGAAATCTTTTGTTGTTCCACTTATATCTGCTGTTGGAATACATTCACTACTACTATTACTTGTACAACTTTTTGCTACTTTTATTCCACTTCCACTATTATCAGTTATCGTTGCTCTTACATAGAAGTTTGCTTTTGCCCAGCCATTACTATTTACACTTGATGTATTTACCAATTTATATGTTATTGTTGGGGCATCTGCATCTACTACTATATTTCTTATTACTGTTCTTTCATTTCCTGCTTTATCTTTTACTTTGTATGTTACTTTTGTTGTCCCTGTCACCGTTGTACTTACACTTGTTGGACTATAACTAAATGTTCCTTCTACTCCAGATAATGTATCACTTACTGTTACTCCAGTACTTAAATTTATTGTTTCTCCCTTTTGTATTACTTTATCTGCTGTTCCTTCAATGCTTGGCATCGTCTTATCTAATTTATAATTACTGCTGCATTTTGTTGTTGTTTTATTATTGTTGTCTATTGCTTCTACGCATATTTTATTACTTGCACTTTCTTTACTTACTAATACATTTACACTTTCTGTTGTTGTACTTGGTGTACAACTTGTTCCGATTGTACTACACCATTTGATACTCTTTATTCCTTTTCCACTATCATCTGTTACTGCTGCTTTTACATAGAAATTACTCTTTGCCCAACCATTACTATTAAATGTCCCTGTACTACTAAATGTTATAGTTGGTGCATTTCCTAATACTTCTACTTCTCTTGTTGCACTTTTCTCATTTCCTGCTTGATCTTTTACTTTATATGTTACTGTTGTTGTTCCTACTGTTGTATTACTTACGCTTGTTGGTGTATAACTAAATGTTCCATCTATTCCTGACAAACTATCTTTTGCTGTTACTCCATCGCTTAAATCTATCAGTTCTCCTTTGTTTACTGTTATCTTACTTAACCCATTTATTGTTGGGGCGGTCTTATCTAACTTTATTATTTCACACTTTTTTTCACTACTTCCCAAACTATTACTTGTTATTGCACATACATGATTTATTCCATCTATAGTTATAAATTTTGTATTATTTCCTGTTTCTATTACTTCATTTGGTTCACATTCAGTACTACTTAGACAATATTTTACTTCTCCATTTCCTGTTATAGTAACTGCTACATTTTCTTTTGCCCAGCCATTACTATTTATTAATTCTTTGTCATATGATATCGCCACTTCTGGTTCTGTATCTGGTTTTTTACATTCTTCATTATATTCAAATATATATTGTTTATTTGGCTCATACCATCTATAAAATATGCAACCTTGCATTTTTTTATCGGTTACTGGATTTATTATATTTTCTTTTAAAAATCCAGTTGATACCAAATCAAAAAGTTCGATTGATTCATATTCTGTAGAATATCCAATGTCATTTTCAACACTATAATTGTATGCGGCTTCTTCTATACTATCTATTATTCTTTCTAGTGCTTGTTCTTTACTATTTTTTATTGATTTATCAATTGTTGGAAACGTTATTAAAGATATTATTCCTAATATTATAATAACTCCTATTAATTCTACTAAAGTGAATCCTTTTTTCATATATATCGACCTCTATCTATATCTTTAATTATACATTATTTATTTATGTTTTTCAAGTTTTATAATAAAAAAAATGTATAATTTAAATTCTGTGAAGACCGTAAAAATTTAACTGTGTAAGTTTGAATATTTGTTATTTTTACCTTTCTA
>CAMLWC010000025.1 GCA_946488855.1 uncultured Mycoplasmatota bacterium | reverse complement strand
TTACTCATTATCATCAGTTTTTGGTTCCACCAACACTATTTGACAAAGAGCCAATAAAATTATATGTATCTCTTGCAATCATTACTTCTTCATCAGTTGGAATTATATAGCAAGGAATAGATGAATCTTTAGTTGTTATTAAAGTAAATTCTCCTCTTACATCATTTGATTTTTCATCTAGTTTAATACCTAAACATTTTAAACCAGTTAATATTTCTTTTCTAGTAGAAATTGAATTTTCTCCAATCCCTCCTGCAAAACAAATTGCATCAACATGTCCTAATTCAACATAATATTTTGCAATATATTCAATAGCTCTTCTAACAAATAAGTGTTGTGCTAAAATACATCTTTCATTATTATTTTTTATTCCTTCTTCAACATCTCTAGAATCGCTACTAATTCCACTGATACCTAAATAACCACTTTTTTTAGATAAATCATTCATTACTTCTTCTAATGATTTATCAGTTTTATTCATTATATATGGAATAATAGAACTATCGATATCTCCACTTCTAGTTCCCATTACTAATCCTGCATTAGGTGAAAAACCTAAGCTAGTATCAAAGCATAAACCATCTTTTACTGCTGAAATACTACCTCCATTACCTAAATGACATGTAATTAAATTTGGTTTTTCATTTTTTAATACTTTCTTTAAAGTTTGAGTTAAATAATCATGACTTATTCCATGAAAACCATATCTTCTAACTCCATAATTAGTAAACCATTCATATGGAACTGCATACAAATATGATTCTTTAGGCATTGTTTGATGGAAAGCAGTATCAAATACAGCCACGCTAACTGCATCAGGTACCTCTTCTTTAAATGCTAAAATTCCCATTAAATTTGCTGGATTATGTAATGGTGCTAAAGATGATAATTCATCAATTGTTCTAATAACATCTTCTGTTATTATAGTAGATTTAGCATACTTATCGCCACCATGAACTACTCTGTGTCCAACACCTTTTATTTCGTCTAAAGATTTAATAACTTTGTTATTTAATAACTCTTCAATTAAAATTCTAACAGCATCTTTATGATTATTTAAAATTGCCTCTTTCTTAATTTTTTCACCATTAATTTTAATAGTATATAAACTACTATCTAAACCTATTCTTTCAAATACTCCTGAAATTAAAACTTTTTCTTCTGGCATTTCATACATTTGAAATTTTAATGATGAACTACCTGCATTAACTGATAATATTTTCATAAATTCCTCCTATATATCATATTCAAAAATTTCACAATTTTTTATAGTAATTTCACTTAATATACCATTATCTGGTATTCCATTAAAGTAATAATATAATACTCGCATTATACCACTATGAGTAACTATTATTATATTTTTATCGTTATATTTTTCTTTCAATTCTTCTATTAATTTTGCCACTCTATCATATAATGATTTTACGCTTTCAGCTTTCTTATATTTAATGTTTTTATTATAATTCCAATATTCATCAAAATTAATTGAATCTCTTGGCTTACCAGTAAATTCACCATGATCTCTACCTAATAAACTATCAGAATAAATTATAGGAACATTATTACTTATTATACTTGCGGTTTGCCTACATCTATCAAGTGGCGAACTAACTATTAAATCTATTTTTTTATTTTTAAAATAATCGCTTACTTTTTTTGCTTGTTCAATTCCTTTTTCTGTTAATGAACTATTTATTCTTCCAACCAAACAATTATTAACATTTTCCATTGTTTCTCCATGTCTAACAACATATAATTTCATTTACTCATCCCAATCTATTACCTTACAAAATGGATTATCTGATTCATAACCAGAATCAGGCTTCATAAATATATCCAATAAAAATGCTATAATAATTGGAATAATAAATAATAATGCTGCAGCTATTAATCTTGTCAAAAATCTTTTAAAAGCTGTTTTCATTTCTTTATCAGCATCACCATTTACTATAACCTTAACAAAATCAATTGTTCCTAATCCTAATGCTAATAAAGGTCCAGCTATTTTAATTATATCTAAGACTAAATTTAATTTTTCTGCAAGTTCATCAGTTATTATGCCACAACCATCTTCTAAATCATTTATTATTCCTTGATTTACCAATTCTTTATAAAAATTATTAAAACTTGTACATTCAGCCATTCTTTCTTCCATACCTTCAGCATCCTTACTAGTTGGATAAAGACTATAAACTTCATTACAATAACTTCTAATATTTTTTATTCCTTTTTCAGTTAAATAACTTGCATTTTTTTCACATGCACTATGATCATTAGAACATAAATCATAACTTTCTGTTACATCATTTAATGTAGCATTCTTATTACTACCTATAGTTAATTTAATATTCATAGCTGAAGAACTTAAATTTGATAAAGGTGCTTTCAATTGGCTTAGCAAATTAGAAAAATTTTCTCCTTGAATAACTTTATTATCATTTTCACTTTCTTCACCACTTTGAATATCACACTCGCTCAATGTATATTTATATTTTTTTGTTTTAATTGTTTGCGGACATGACTTTTGACCAGATAAAGCTTCTATTTTGTCAAATAAATTATCTCCAGCAGTTCCAAAATATGCATTTGTATATCCTTCTTGTTTAAATGTATTATTACTATACCTATTTAAAATAAAGTATGTTCCATTATCTTTATTTATTGTATAACAACAATGTTCAACAACAGTTACATTTGTTTTTTTATAAACTCCTACTAAATTTGTTAAATTAGCAAGAACTAATGATTCACTTTTTTGAAAACAACCACTTTTTGTTTCGCCATCTAAACATGCAACACCAACATCTATTTCAGAACTACTAACACGCCCCATTCTATAATATAGCGTTGATGAAGGATATAGATAAGATGCACTATTATTTAAAAACATATACCTATAATTTATAAATGTCGTATTAGCACTAAGTGGACCATAATTATAATCTCCTGTTGCTTTATAAAATAATCCTATTTGAACTTTATTAGAATTTAAAGTTACTCTAACATAAGAATCATATTCATATCCACCAGAACCACCATTATTCAAAATATTTTGCCTTGCTTTATCAGTAACTTTATATCCAAGATAACCATAAACAAAATCTAAATTTGCATAATCATAATTTTTATAATTAGATTCAGTAACTACCACATAATCAGTATTAACATATATAACATCTAAATCAGCTGGTTTTATATCAATTTGATTACTATTTAGATCGTAATAATCATATAGTGAATTAGGGTCATCTGATAAACTATTTGAAAATGATTTTCTATCAACATTATAAAAAATTGGACATGTTCCATCATATGAAACAGTAATGGTTTTTCCACCATAAATAGATTTATAATTACAAGATTTAGCTTCTGCAAAATTTACATCACTCAAAAAAAATAAACAGATGAAAAACATTAAATAAAATATTTTTTTCATTTTAACCACCTAATTTTTATTCTTCATATGTGGGAATAAAATAACTTCTCTTATATTTTCTTGATTAGTAATCATCATAACTAATCTATCAATTCCCATTCCCATACCGCCAGCAGGAGGCATACCATACTCTAAAGCTTCAATATAATCAATATCCATTTCATTAGCTTCTTCATTACCTAATTCTTTTTCTTTTAATTGATTTTCGAATCTTTCATATTGATCAATTGGATCGTTTAATTCTGTAAACGCATTAGCATATTCACTACCACAAATGAATAATTCAAATCTTTGAGTAAATCTAGGATCTTTAGGATCTTTTTTAGCAAGTGGACTTATTTCAATTGGATGGCCATAAACAAATGTTGGTTCAACGATTGTTTCTTCAACAAATTTTTCATAAAAAGCGTTAACTATATGACCATAACTAAAATGATTTTCTATTTCAACATCGTTTTCTAAAGCTAATTTTTTAGCTTCTTCTAAAGTATTTACCTTAAAGAAATCAATACCAGTTTTTTCTTTAATTAAATCTACCATATGAGCTCTTTTGAATTTAGGTTTTAAAGATATATTATGACCTTTCCAAGTTATGTCATATGTTCCTAAAACATCATAAGCTACATTACTAATAATACCTTCTGTTAAATCCATCATACCTTCTAAATCACTATAAGCTTTATATACTTCAATAGTAGTAAATTCTGGATTATGATTTCTATCCATTCCTTCATTTCTAAATAATCTACCTATTTCGTATACAGCGTCCATACCACCAACTAATAATCTTTTTAAAGGTAATTCAGTTGCAATTCTTAAATAAAAATTCATATCTAAAGTATTATGATGAGTTACAAATGGTCTAGCTGCTGCTCCACCTAAAATAGGATTTAATACTGGGGTTTCAACTTCAACATAACCTAAATTATCTAAATATTTTTGAATTGATCTAATAATTTTAGGTCTCATAAATGCAACTCTTCTTGCTTCTTCATTAGTTATTAAATCAACGTATCTTCTTCTAAATCTTTCTTCAACATCAACTAATCCATGAAATTTATCAGGCAATGGTCTTAAAGCTTTAACTAAATGAATATATTTAGTTGCTTTAACTGATAATTCTCCCATATTAGTACGCATAACAGTTCCCTCAATACCTACTATATCTCCTAAATCAGCTTTATCAAATAATTCATATTGTTCTTCACCAATATTATCTAACTTAACATATATTTGAATTTGACCATACTTATCTTGAATATGCATAAATCCTGCTTTACCCTTACCACGTTTAGTCATAATACGTCCAGCAACTTTAACAGGTATATCTACTTCGTGTAATTCTTCTTTTGTCATATCAGCATATTTTTCTTTTATTTCTTTTGAATTAGTCGTTACATCAAATCTTGAACCAAAAGGATCAATTCCTTTATTTTTTAAATCGTTTAATTTTTCTCTTCTAACTAATTCTTGTTCTGTAAATTCTCTCATTTTATCTCCTCAATTCTTGTATTTGTAAATTTATCAGCAATTCCTTCCTTACAATATAATACCATAAAAGCATTAATAATTACTACTAAAATTTGAAAAAATCCTAATAAATTAATTAAAATAAAGTATATTTGATTAGTAGCTATAAATAAAATGATAAACATAAATAATAAATAACCTAAACCATTTATTATTACTGCTCGTCCAACTAAATCTTCAATAGAAAGATTTTTCTTTTTTATTTTTATTTTAAATAGTTTTTGACCTATTGTTTGCCCTTTAGTTAAATTTGGAATTATTATGAAATTAATAGTTATTAAAAAAGCTCCAAATAAATTAATTCCAAAATTTTGTTTATCAATGTTATGAGTAATTGTTTTAAATTGGTTTAAATATATACTACCATCTATTTTCTTTTCAATATATAATTCATTCAAATTATTTAACTCTACTTCATAATTATTAACAGGTAATAATTGCTTAATTAAAAATAATATTATAAATATAATAAACATATCTAATAGATATGATAAAAATCTTTTACTTACAATACTCATTTTTCACTTCACCAACCAACTTTAAAAATTCTTCTTTTGTATTTATTTTCATAAATCTTTGCTTATATTCTTTAGAAATACCTTTCAAGTAATACCCAATTTGAGTACGCATTTCTAATATAGCTATTTTTTCATCTTTAAATTCTAATAAATAATTTAAATGTTTAACAACCATATTTAATTTATCCAATATTGTTACTTCTTTTGTTTCTTTATTACTTAAATAATCTATACAATCTCTTATTAGCCAAGGATTACCTAAAACTCCTCTACCTATCATAATCGCATCACATTTTGTTTCATCTAACATTTTCTTAGCATCATAACAATTTTTAATATCACCATTACCAATAACAGGTATTTTAACAGCTTCTTTTACTTGTTTTATAATATTCCAATCTGCTTTACCACTATATCCTTGAGCTCTTGTTCTAGGATGAACTGTAATAGCACTTGCCCCTGCTTTTTCTACTACTTTAGCAATTTCTACCGCATTAATACTTTTTTCATCCCAACCGCTTCTTATTTTGACTGTTACTGGAACATCAACAGCATCTACTACTGCTTTTACAATTTCATAAACTTTATCAGGATTTTTTAATAATGCGCTACCTGCTTGAGCACGAGTTGCTACTTTAGGAACAGGGCATCCCATATTTATATCAATTATATCTGGTTTCATTGTTTCTAAAATGTATTTGGCTGCATAAACAAATGATTCTTTATCACTACCAAATATTTGTTGACTTATTGGTCTTTCTTCTTCCTTCATATAAAGCATGTCAATTGTTTTCTGACTACCAAAATATATTGCTTTATCACTAACCATTTCTGCAACAACTAATCCAACACCCATCTCTTTAGCAATTCTTCTAAACGCACTATTAGAAATACCAGCCATAGGCGCTAAAACGATTTGGTTTTTAATTTCTACATTACCTATTTTCCACATCTATTAATACTTCTCCAGTCATTTCTTTAGGTATCTTTTCATTTAATAAATATAAAATTGTTGGAGCAATATCACCTAATTTACCATTTTTTAATTTACATTCTTTAGTTATTAAAAATGGTACTTTATTAGTTGTATGACTAGTCAAAACGTTATTATTAGAATCAATCATTTCCTCACAATTACCATGATCAGCTGTAATTATCATTGTCCCTTTTAATTCGATTATCTTTTGATATATTTTATAAACACATTCATCTAATGTTTCCACAGCTTTTATAGCAGCATCTAAATTACCAGTATGACCTACCATATCACCATTAGCAAAGTTTAAAATAATGACATCATAATTCATATTTTCTAACAATTTATCAGTAATTTCATAAGCACTCATTTCTGGTTTTAAATCATAAGTAGCTACTTTAGGAGATGGTATTAAAATACGTTCACATTTATCTAATTCTAACTCCTTACCACCATCAAAGAAATATGTTACATGAGCATACTTTTCGGTTTCAGCTATTCTTAATTGTGAATAACCTAACTTAGAAATATATTCACCTAAAGTATTAGGTAATTTATTTAATTCAAATATTGTTTTATTAACTACTTCTTCACTTACAGGCATCATTGTTAATAATTTAATATTAACTTCTTTTTTTCTTTTAAATCCTTTAAAATCTTTGTTACTTAAAGCACTACCTAATTCTCTTAATCTATCTGGTCTAAAATTAAAGAAAATAACACCATCATTATCATTTACAATTCCATCTTCATCAATTAAACCAGGTAAAATAAATTCATCAGTTATATTATTTTCATAATTTGATTTGATAGCTTCTTTAACACTTATATATTTGCTATCTGATTTACCTGTTATAACATCATAAGCTTTTTCAATTCTATCATATCTATTATCGCGATCCATTGCATAATATCTACCACTTATACTAGCAATAACACCATTTTTTAAATCTAATGATTCAATATAAGATAAACTGCTGTTAGGTAATGTATCTCTACCATCAGTAAAAATATGTAGATAAAAATTTATTTTATTTTTATAACACATATCGATTAAGGCTTGAATATGTTTCATTGATGAATGAACTCCACCATCACTTACTAATCCCATTAAATGTAATTTACTATTATTTTTTTTAACATAATCAAACATTTCTAATATATTTTCATTTTTATAAAAATTTTTATTTTTTATTTCTTCATTAATTAATTGAATTCCTTGATAAACAATCCTTCCTGCACCAATATTAGAATGTCCTACTTCACTATTACCCATTTGTCCTTTAGGTAGTCCTACTTTTTCACCACTAGCTTCTAATTTAGAATTAGGATATTTTTTAAATAACATATCTAAATTAGGTGTGTTGGCTAATTTATAAGCATTACCTTTAACATTTTTATTAATTCCTACTCCATCTAATATACATAACAATAATGGTTTCATTAAAATCAACTCCACATATATTATACAATATTTTTAACAAATTTAAAAGAACACCAATTAAATTTGATGTTCTAAATATTTTTTTATTTCATTATAATTGTTATTTAATTTATTGTTTAATATTTTATCTTCTAAATCTTTATATACTTCTTTTATAAAAGGTCCTTTTTCTTTATTTAATATTTCACATATTTGATCAGCTTTAATATCAATATCTTTAATACTAAATATTGGTAAAGCATTATATTTTTTAACAATTTCTACTCTATCAATATTTTTTATTTCGCCTACTAATGTACAAATATATAGACCATATTTATATAAAATATTGTTATCTATAATATTTTCTTTTAAAGCTAATTTTATATTATTAATTGTTTCTTTTTCATTTTTTGTAAAAGGATATATATCTAACACATCTAACTGAGACCATATTCCTAATGAAGAAGTAGTAACAACTATATTATTATTAATATTTAGTACTTTATCTAATTCTAGTTCTTTTATTAAATCCAACCCATATTTACAATTAGATGAAGAAAATATTTTTTCTAATTCTTCTTTTTTACGGTAATATGATAATTTTTTCAATAAATTTTTATTTTTTTTAATCGCTTTTTTTAATTTGTCATCTAATTTAAAATCTAAAATAGTAGCAAATCTAATTGCTCTTAAACTTCTTAAAATATCTTCTTTTATCTTCTTATTAGCATCCCCTACGCATTTAATTATTTTGTTATCAATATCATATTTTGCATTTAATAAATCAATATATTCACCATTATTATCAATGCATAATGTATTAATTGTAAAGTCTCTTCTCAATAAATCATCTATTAGATTATCAATATATTTTATTTTGACAGGATATCTATTGTTTTCATATTTTTTTTCTTTCCTAAAAGTAGTTATTTCAAATCTAACATTATTGTATATTAAACTAACACTACCATATTGTTCACTATTTATTTTACTATCTTTAAATATTTCTTTTATTTCTTTTGGAGTAGCATTAGTACATATATCAACATCAGTACTATTTTTATTAATATATAAATCTCTAGGAAATCCACCTACTATATAAGCTTTAAAATTAGATTCATTTAATTTGCTTAGTAGTTCAAGTGCAGTATTATACATTATTCACCTCTATATCAAAAAAAGGTTAAAATTAACCTCTTAGTTTAAAGCTTCTTTTAATTTAGAACCAGCTTTAATTGTAGCAGCAACTCTTGCAGGAATTTTAACAGCTTCACCAGTTTTAGGATTTCTACCAGTTTTAGCAGGTTTTTGTTTAGCTGTGAAAGTAACGAAACCAGTTAATGTAACTTTACCTTCTTTTTTTAATCCTTCAGTGATACCTTTCATCATTGCATCTAATGCACGAGTAGCATCAGCTTTTGTTAATCCTGTTTCTTCTGCAATATAATTTACTAAATCTTGTTTTGACATTTGTATACCTCCTATTGTCTTACATAAGCTATCTTGCTTACAATTAAAAGAATACCATTTTTTCATAATAAAAGCAACATTTTTTCTTAAATTTATTAAAAAAAACAGTAAAAACTGTTTATAAAGTATAAATATTATCTTTTAATAATATTAAATTCATTAATATTATATTCAACTGAAGATAGTTTATTATTTTTATAGTAATATAAACTAGTTGAATTAGATGACTTTGAATAATCTTTTAAAACATAAAACTCTTGAGATGTTGATGGTACAACAAATGAAACATTTTCAATTATTTTTTTAGTATCTTTGTTAATTGTATATATTATAAAATCACCATTATAATATTCAAAATTCATGTTTTGATAATAATATAAATAATTCTTATTTAAAATTATGTGTTCAGTTACATCACTATCAATATTTTGTACCCCATCTTTATCAACAACTGTTAAATCACCAACTTGATTATCATAATTATTCAAAAATATCATATCATAATATGGTGTATCAAAAGCAAATAAAACAACATTTTGACCTACATTAACAAATTCTTTTGTATCTATATTATATTTATCTAATAAAATTTTTTCATCTTTTTCATATGTATAATATATTGAATTATTTATAATTTTTATATTGGATATTTCTTCATCAAATTTATCAATAGATTCTTCTTCAGTATTATTACCAATATAATATAAAGTATATTTAATTTTTTTAATCATTTCTAAATATTCATCCATAGTTTCTATCTTAGCAATATCAATTTTTTCTTTATCAGATATTACATATTTTTTATATACCAAATTTTTATTTATATCACTATACAAAACTTCGTTTATATTTTCTACAATTTTTTCTTTTTCTGTTCCATTTAATAAATATACATCATAATAATTTATTGAACTTTTATCTTTTCTAATATCATTTCTAAGTGTAACTCCTTCAGCATTTTTATTACATAAGTCATATTCCTCTTTCGTTACCATATGTATAATGAAATTTTCATCATAGTAATAATATGTATTATAAAATGAATTATAATAATAATAACATTTTGTTGGACTATTTTTATCAATTTGCTTTTTAGTATCATTTATAATCAAATCATAGTATTTTACTTCTTTTGTTTTAGTAGTGTATATTATGTTTTCTAAATCATCTGAAACATTTATAACATTATCAACCCCTTCAACTAATGTTTCTAATGTTTTAGTCTTAATATCATACTTATATAAAATATTTTTATTAGATTCTAAAAATAATATTTTAGTTAAATTTTTATCGACATTAATATATCGATTAGTTTTATATTCTCTAATTATTATTTGTTTTTCTTTAGTTTTTGTATCATAACAGTACATATTAGAATCTTTACTATAAATAATAATATTATTGCTATAATATAGAATTTCGGTTACATCAATTTCTATTTTTTCTTTTTTATCATTTGAATATAAGTATAATATTCCATCATTATCTAAAAATATTATATTATTATCTAAAAAATCAAAAAATTTAACATTTATTCCTATTTTTTCATTTTTATTATTGTTTATATTAACTAAATAAATATCATCATTTTTTTCATAAATAAATTCATCTTCAAATGATTTTACATTAATACTTTCATCAAATGATTTAGAAAGTAGAATAGGTTCACTATCCCCAATAACATATTTTAATTCATTATCACTATTTTTATACAATAAAATATTTTTTTCTTCCTTGATATCAGATAATAAAAAATAACTTACAATTGATATAATTGCAACTGCTATAACTATAATTGATATTATTATAATCTTTTTTTTATTACAAAACATAAAACTCACTCCTATTACTTTATACTATCATTATATCATAATATATTATTTTTTATTTAATTAATCAAAAAAAACAGTAAAAACTGTTTATAAAACTATTGTAAATAAGTTTCCAGATCCTTTATTTACCAATTTTGTTAAAGTTTGTTGTAATTTATATCTTGCATTTTCTGGTGTTAAAGATAATTTTGCTTGAATTCCTTCTTTAACAATAATATCTAAACTTCGGCCAAAAATTTCACTTTTCCAAATATTAGATGGATTTACATCATAATCTTTCATTAAATAATTAATCAATTCTTTACTTTGTAATTCACTTCCAATAATTGGTTCAAATGTCGATTCAACGTCAACTCTTATCATATGAATTGAAGGTGCTACTGCTTTTAATTTAATACCATATCTACTTCCTTGTTTTATTATTTCTGGTGTTTCTAATTTCATATCTTCTAATGTTGGACTAGCAACACCATAACCAGTTGTTTTAACCATTTTTAATGCTGTTTTAATTTGGTCATATTCTAATTTAGCTTCATTATAACTTTGAAATAACATTAATAAATCTGCTCTATTACTAACATCTATACCGATTATTTCTTTTAAAATTTGATTATATAAATTGTTAGGTGCTTGTAAAGTAACTGTAATCTCACCTGTTGATGTATCTACATTTGATAAATATGATTTACTTATATATTCACAATCATTAAAATGACTTGTTATATGTTCAATATCCTTAACTTTATCAACTTCAATTACACTTTCTTTTATTTTATCAATATAAATTTGTTTTAACCAATGATTATGATTTAAACAAGCTATCCATTGTGGCATTTCTACTTTTACTTCTACTACTGGAAATTCATATAATGCTTCTTTTAATATATTATAAATATCTCTTTCTGTCATATTTTCAACGCTGATAGGTAAAACAGGTACTCCATAGCTATTTCTTAAACTATCAGCTAAATTTTCAGTTTCTGGTAACATTGGATGAACAGAATTTAAAATAACTATAAATGGTTTGCCTATTTCTTTTAATTCGCTAACAACTCTTTCTTCTGCTTCAATATAACTATTTCTACCTATTTCACCAATTGAACCATCAGTAGTAACAACAATACCAATACTTGAATGATCTTTAATTACTTTTTCAGTTCCAATTTCAGCAGCTTCAATGAATGGTATTTCTTCATCATACCAAGGCGTTTTTACTCTTCTAGGACCATTCTCATCCTCATATCCTTTAGCCTCTGGAATAACATATCCAACACAATCAATTAATTTTACATTAGCTGTAAAATCTTCAATTTGAATTTTAGCAGCATTACTAGGAACAAATTTAGGTTCAGTAGTCATTATTGTTTTACCTTGAGCTGATTGTGGTATTTCATCTAAACATCTTTTTCTTTCATATTCATCTTCAATATTTGGAACAACTAAATTTTCAATAACTTTTTTGATAAATGTTGATTTACCTGTTCTAACCGCACCTACTACTCCTAAATATATTTCTCCGCCTGTTCTATTAGTAATACTTTTAATTATATCTATTTTTTCCATATATTCCCTACTTTCTCTAGTTAAATATATGAGTTAAATTAATCTTTATACCAAAAAAACTTGTATTTAACAAGTTTAAAACATTTTATCAATATCTTTTGGAACATTATCATTTTTTACAGCATTTATAATTTTGTTTTCTTTTTCTTTTGATATATCTTTACCAGTCATTTTACTTAATTCTTGAATTACTTCTCTTAAGGTGTTTTCGTCTTTTAAATTACCTTCTTGAAGTTTTTTTGCTAAACCTAAAATTGTATCTTTGCCAACATTAGTTTTATTTTCTATTTTTTTAAAAAAGTTATCTGTAAAATTAAACATATCATCAACCTCAAAATATTATATGTTTAACAAAAAAAATTGTTAAATATTAAAAAATGTGTTAAAATTAAGAAAATGAGGGGAATAATATGAAGGTAATCGATTTAAGAACACTAAAAAATGATATTATTATTTATAAAAAATTAATGAGTAATCCAAAATATATTTATAAATTAGATAAGGTTGATAAAATTGTTACAACTTTAGAAATTCAAGATGAGTCACTTTATTATCAATATCAAATTGTATTAGAAAGTTTAGTTGAATTTAATTATTTTGAAGCAACATTTTTAAATAGAATAAAAGATGAAGATTATTTAAATATACTAAATAGAGTTGTTAACTTATTTAATGAAAAAAATAAAATCAAACTTGGTCAAACTAAAATAATAGATTTCAAAAAAAGGTAGTAAATTACCTTTTTATTATATCATTAATTTTATTTATATCATCTATCTTTACTTGCTCACCAGTTACCATATTTTTTAAATTAAAATATTTATTATTTATTTCATCTTCACCTAATACAATAACATATGGAATATTTTCTTTATTAGCAAATTCAAAACATTTCTTTACCTTTTTATCATTCATTTCTAAATCAACTTTATAGCCTAAACTTCTTAATTTATTTGCTAAAGATAAACTTTCTTTTTTTGTATTCATTGGAATTATATATATATCGATTAATGATTTATTTTTAAATTCTTCTCTTTTCTTTAATATTTCAAATATAGTAGAT
Source organism: uncultured Mycoplasmatota bacterium (assembly GCA_946488855.1). Taxonomy (GTDB): domain Bacteria; phylum Bacillota_I; class Bacilli_A; order RF39; family UBA660; genus Faecisoma. Next base: position 2,279 of record CAMLWC010000025.1, on the reverse strand, counting down.
AAACCAAAACTTATACCAACAGCAGGATAGATGTTGCCATCGTTTATAAAATCTGTAATCATATTATCATATCTACCACCGCCACCTAAGCTACATGATAATTCATTATTCTTGGAATAAACTTCAAATACATTACCAGTATAGTATTCTTGGCCACGTGCTAAAGTTGCTACAAAACTAACATTATCTTTATATTCAGATATATAACTTTCTAATTCATTTAATTCATTTAATCCTGATTTTATTAGTTCGTTGTTAGTATTTTTATATTTTTCATTCAATGTTTTTAAATCTAACTTAAATATATTTAATAATTCATTAGCTTTTTCACTATTTATATTTAAATTATTAAATTCTTTTAGTAAATCGTTTTCGTTTATTTTATCTAATTTATCAATAATAGTTATAACATTTGATACTAATTCTTCAGATATACCTTGTTCTATTATTAAGCCTGACATTAATTTTCTACTATTATACCTAACTATTACATCAATTCCTAATCTACTATAACCTTCAATAAATAATGAAATTAATTCAGCTTCAATCATTTGTCCTTGGATACCAACAACATCGACATCACATTGAATAAATTCTCTATCTCTTCCTGTTTTAACAGGACCATCTCTAAATACTTTTCCAATTTCGTATCTTTTAAAAGGTAACTTTAAATCTTTAGTTATAGTTATGCACTTAGCAAAAGGAACAGTTAAATCATAACGTAAACCTAATTTTCTATTTCCTTGATCTGTTAATTTATATATTTCATTTAATAAATCATTAGATTCATCATATTTACCAGCTAACATATCATAATAACAAATAATTGGTGTTTCTAATGGTTGATATCCATATTTTTCAAACATATTCTTTAAAGTGTCATTAATAAAATTTCTTATTTTTTGCTCATTAGGTAAATAATCATAAGTTCCTTTTACATTTTTCAATTCTATTTTTCTTTTCATTTTTTCCTCCTAAATAAAGGTAATTTTTCATTCAAAATTATATCATTAAATAAATATAGTGTCAAATATACTTTCTTGGTACTCTTTTACCAATATTGCAAATAACTTCATATTCAATAGTATTTAAATGTTTAGAAATTTCTTTAACATGTTTTATATCCTTGATTATTTCAACTTTATCGCCAACTTTTACATTATTATCTATTTTTACAAAAAGCATATCCATGCAAACATTGCCAACTATTTTATATTTTTTATTATTAATATAAACATTTCTTCCAGTATTAGATCTTATAATTCCATCAGCATATCCAATAGGTACTACAGCAATTTTTTCTTTTCTATTTGCCTTATAAATTCCATTATAACCAATCGTATCATTCTTATTCAAAGTATTTATTTGTACAACTTTACTTATCAATTTAAATGTTGATTTTAATTCAATAGGTATACTAGAAAATCCATACATAACAATTCCTAATCTACATCCATTTGCAAAATCAAGTTTATTGTATAATAATGCTGATTCACTAGCAAAAAGATGAACGATAGGAATTTTTTTTAAATCCAAATTAGAAGTTAAATCAATAAATTTATCAACTTGTTCCATTGTATTTTTTTTACTATTTGCTTCATATATATGAGTATATATTCCTTCTAAAATAATATTATTAGATTTTAAAATTATATCATATGCATCATCAATATCTTTTTTATTATTCATGCCTAGTCTATGCATGCCAGTATCTATTTTTATATGAACTTTAATACAATTTGCAATTTTGATTATTTTTTTTAAATATTCTAAATTCGATATAGTGATAGTTATATTATTTTTTTCACATATATTAATGTATTTTTCATCAATTATTCCCAAACAAAGAATAGGAATTTCTTTTAATTCTTTTCTAATTATCAATGCTTCATCTAAGCTTGAAACAGCTAAATAATTACAACCACCATCTATAATTTGTTTTACAACTTTATTATCATAATGACCATAACAGTCAGCTTTTACAACGCCAAAATAATATTTATAATTAGGAATATAATTAATTATTTTTTTTACATTATCTTTAATATTCTTTAAATATATTTCCATATATGTATTTCTATAATACACAATTCTCGCCTCTTTTAAATAAATAAAAAACCTATTGCTAGGTTTAATTAATAAAATGGTCGGGAAAACAGGATTTGAACCTGCAACCCCTTGGTCCCAAACCAAGTGCTCTACCAAGTTGAGCCATTTCCCGATTATATGGTGCGCTCGAAGGGATTCGAACCCCTGACCTTTTGGTTCGTAGCCAAACA
>CAMLWC010000024.1 GCA_946488855.1 uncultured Mycoplasmatota bacterium | reverse complement strand
AGGAATTATTCATAAGTAAACTTATAATAGGAATTTATCATAAATTTAAGACAATAGATTTTTTAAATACTTTACAAATTATTTAAAAAATGCTATAATTACACAGTTGATTGGGAGTTGATTTTATGGAGAAAATAAGAAATATAGCAATTATAGCGCACGTAGACCATGGTAAAACTACATTAGTAGATAAATTATTAGAAATGTCAGGTACATTTAGGGAAAATGAAAATACTTATTCTATGGATTCAAATGATATTGAAAAAGAAAGAGGAATAACTATTTTAGCTAAAACTACAGCTATAAATTATGATGGATATAGAATAAATATATTGGATACACCGGGCCATGCTGATTTTGGTGGAGAAGTTGAAAGAATAATGAATATGGTTGATGGTGTTTTACTAGTAGTTGATGCCTATGAAGGAACAATGCCACAAACAAGATTTGTTTTGAAAAAAGCTTTAGAAGCTGGAGTAACGCCAATAGTAGTAGTTAACAAAATAGATAAACCTACTGCTAGACCAAAAGAAGTAGTAGATGAAGTATTGGATTTATTTATTGAATTAGGTGCAGATATTGATCAATTAGATTTCCCTGTAATTTATGCATCTGCTATTAATGGTACATCTAGTATTCATCCAGAAGTGGAAACTCAAGAACATACTATGCAACCTATATTAGAAGCAATTATAAATTATATTCCTGCTCCTAATGTTGATTTAGAAGGTGGTTTTCAATTTCAACCTGCTTTATTAGATTACAATGATTTTGTTGGAAGAATTGGTATTGGTAGAGTTAAAAGAGGTACAGCAAAAGTAAATGAATTAGTTTCTTGTATAAGAAGAGATGGTTCTATTAAACAATTTAGAATTCAAAAGATGTATGGATATTTAGGATTAAAAAGAATTGAAATAAATGAAGCTAAAGCTGGAGAAATAGTTGCAATAGCGGGTTTACCTGATATTGAAGTTGGTGAAACTGTTTGTACTCAAGGTAAAGAAGAAGCATTACCATTGCTTAGAATAGATGAACCAACATTACAAATGACATTTGGTGTTAATACTAGTCCTTTTTGTGGAAGAGAAGGAAAATTATTAACAGCTAGAAAAATTGAAGAAAGATTATATAAAGAAACTGAAAGAGATGTATCGTTAAAAGTAGAACCAAATGATAGTGAATCATTTATAGTATCTGGTAGAGGAGAACTACATTTGTCAATTTTAATTGAAAATATGAGAAGAGAAGGGTTTGAACTTCAAGTATCTAAACCACAAGTAATAATTAAAGAAATTGATGGTATTAAATGTGAACCATTTGAAGATGTTTTAGTTGAAGTACCAGAAGAATATGTTGGTGCTGTAATAGAAGCATTAGGAAATCGTGATGGTGAAATGATTAATATGACTAATCATGAAGAGCAAGTAAGATTAAATTATATTGTTCCATCAAGAGGTTTAATTGGATTTATGACTGAATTTATGACAATGACAAAAGGTTATGGTATAATTAATCATACTTTTAAAGAATATCGTAAATTAGCAAGTTCTAAAGTAGGTCAAAGAAAACAAGGTGTTTTAGTTTCTATGGAAAATGGTAAAGCTACAGCTTATGCTTTAGGCCAATTAGAAGATAGAGGAGTTATGTTTATCGAACCTGGAACTGAAGTATATGAAGGTATGATAGTAGGAGAAAATAATCATGATAATGATTTAGCAGTAAATGTTGTAAAAGGTAAAAAATTAACTAATACTAGAGCTAGCGGTAGTGATCATACAGTAGTTTTAAAAAGACCAAGATTATTAAGTTTAGAGGTATGTTTAGATTATATTAACAATGATGAATTAGTTGAAGTAACACCATTAAGTTATAGATTAAGGAAAAAAATATTAAATACAGAATTAAGAAAAAAACAAGATAGTAAAAAAGCCGATTAAAATCGGTTTTTTATTGGAAGAAAATAGGACCATTATTTTCTGATTTTTTATTTTCTACAATATTGTTTTCTTTTATATTGTTATTTTCTTTAACAAATTCATTTTCTATAATATTATTTTGTGGGGTATCAATTTTTTTAAATTCATTCATAACTCTAAACATAGTTTTAGCATTATTAATAACTGGACCTGCTTGTTTGATAATTGGTATTGCTTGATTAACAACATTTAAAGTTTTTTGAGTTCCATTCAAAATTGAACTCCACTTAATACCTCCAAATAAAGATTTTAGGCCTCCGACTTTAGGAACTTGCGAAAAAGAAGTATAAGGAAAATTATAATATGGATAATAATTCATTATTTTCCTCCTTTCAAAATATTATATGAATTTAACAAAAAAAGTTTTACTTTTTAGAAAAATATGGTATAATCATTATAGTGTAAGAATAGCAAAAGGGAATGCGTGGTGATACTATTGAACAAACCAGGTTATATATTACCATTTATATATGTTTATAGAATGGTACGTTTTTTGTTTGTTATTATTGTTAAAATAATTAAATACATAAATGTTGGATTTTTTATAACTTTATTTGTTTTTATAGATATAGTAGTATCAACAATAATGTATTTTATTAAATTTCTTAGTTATTTGTTTTTATATTTATCATATTTTTGGTATAGATTTTTAAAATATTCATTTATAGGCTTTATTGTTGTTTCACGATTATTGTATTTATTTATTAAGTATGTAACATTTGGATTTATTTTTCCATTTGTGTTAATTGGAAGAGCGTTTATTAAATTAAATGAAATAAATAATAAAATGATTCAAAAACAACAATTAGAACAAGAAAAGAAAGCCGCAGCTAAGGAAAGAAATAGGCAAATTGAAGAAGAAAATAAAAAGAGATTAGCCGAAAATAGAAAAAGAGAAAAAGAAGAAATTGCACGAAAAAAGGAAGAATTAAAAGAAAAAAGAAAAGCAGATATTTATATTAACGAAAATGTTGTGTTAGAGAAAAAAGGTTTTTCTGATCATATTAATGATTTATTTGTTTCAATTGGCAATATACCTAAAAAAATAAAAGGTTTAATAACTAATAATAGATTTATAAAAGATGCTCAAAATAAAAAAGATATTAATAGACAGGCTTTATTATTGGATTTTGAAGGTGCGGATGCTGAAAAAAGTGAAGAAAAAGTTATGTATAAATATGTAGCTAAAGATCCTGATGGTAAAATAATAAAAGGTTATTTTCCTGCTTATTCTAAAGTAGAAGTTCATTCATTTTTATTAAGTGAAGGTAATGAAGTTTATAGTATTGAAACAAACAAATGGATTCAAAGAATATATGGAAATGGTTCTTCAAATAATCATAGTAAAATAAAAACAAGAGATTTAATTTTCTTTTGTACACAACTTTCAACTTATATAAAAGCTGGTATTCCTTTAGTTGAATCATTAAAAATATTATCACATCAATTTAAAAAGAAATCATATTTGAGAATATTCAGAACGATGATCTATGATTTAACTATGGGAGATAATTTTTCTACAGCTATGGATAAACAAGGAGAAGCATTCCCTAGGTTGTTCATTAATATGGTAAAAGCTTCAGAAATGACTGGTGAATTACCAGAAGTATTAGATGATATGGCTGATTATTTTACTGAAACAGATAAAACAAGAAAACAAATGATTACAGCTATGACTTATCCATCAATAATATTTGTTTTAGCTATTGCCGCAGTTATATTTATTATGGTTTGGGTAGTACCACAATTTGTTAAAATATATGAAGGAATTGATGGCGCAAAAATACCTGATATTACATTATTTGTAATGGCTACTAGTGAGTTCTTACAAAAAAATTATTTATATTTAATTATAGGAATATGTTCATTTATTTTAGTTTTTGTATATTTGTACAAAAATGTAAAAGCATTTAAAACATTTATTCAATGGTTATTAATGCATATGCCAATATTTGGTAATGTAATAATATACAATGAAGTTACAATGTTTACTAAAACATTTGCATCTTTATTAGCCCACAATGTTTTTATAACAGATAGTATGGAAATATTAAATAAAATAACTAATAATGAAATTTATAAAATGTTAATACTTGATACAATAACTAATTTAGCTAAAGGTGAAAAAATATCATTAGCATTTAAAGATCATTGGGCTTTTCCAATACCAGCTTATGAAATGATTACAACGGGTGAAAGAACTGGTCAATTAGCAGAAATGATGCAAAAAGTATCAACTTATTATCAAGAGTTACATAGAAATGCAGTTACTAGAATTAAGACATTTATTGAGCCAGCATTAATATTATTTTTGACGTTTACTGTTGGTGGAATAGTATTATCAATTGTAATTCCAATGTTTAGTTTCTATAGTTCAATTCAAATATAGGGGGGATTTTTATGGAAATAAGTATTATAATAGGATTGTTTATATTGGGAACCATATTTGGTTCCTTCTATAATGTTGTAGCATATAGATTACCAAAAGGGGAATCGATAATATATCCATCCAGTCATTGTCCTAATTGTAATCATAAATTAAAACCATTAGAATTAATACCAATAATATCTTATATATTGCAAAAAGGTAAATGCGTTAATTGTAAACAGAAAATATCTATATTTTATCCAATATCAGAAATAATTTGTGGTTTATTATTTGTAATGTGTTATATTTCGTTTGGTATATCTTTAGATTTAATAATTGCTTTAACATTTACATCATTATTAATAATAGTTATTTTAAGTGATTACTATTATATGATTATTGAAGATAGCGTTTTAATTGTATTTAGTATATTTTTAATTATAGAAATTTATTTTATAAATGGAATAAATGTATTATTAAATTCTTTATTAAGCTCTTTAATATCTTTTGTAATTATGCTATTACTTAAATTGTTTGGCGATTTTATTTTTAAAAGAGAATCAATGGGTGGCGGCGATATAAAATTAATGGCAGTATTTGGATTAGTAATTGGTTGGGAATTATCAATTATCTCTATATTTTTATCTGCTTTTATTGCTTTACCAGTTTCTGTTTTTATATTAAAATCTAATAAAAATCATGAGATACCTTATGGACCATTTTTAAGTATTGCAGCTTTAATTTTGTATTTTAGTAAAATAGATATTAACATGATTTTATCTTTGCTTAGTTATTAATACATTAAAAAGATATACATAATTGTATATTTTTTTAATAATTAATTATTTTACTTATATAAAAAAATATAGTATAATTATATAGGTGATTTCAATGTATAAAAAATTATTTATATTTAGTATAATATTTTTATTAATTGACCAATTATCAAAAGGATTGATTAATATATATATGAATATAAATGAAAGCATAAAAATATTTAATTTTTTTTACTTAACATATGTACATAATACTGGAGCAGCATTTAGTATGTTTGAGGGTGCTAGGTGGTTATTTATTATTTTAGGAATAATTGCTTTAAATATAATTTTTATATTTTTTATAAAAGATAAAGAATTAAATAATTTTGAAATAGTTACTTATTCTTTATTATTAAGCGGGATAATAGGTAATTTAGTAGATAGAATATTATATGGATATGTAATTGATTTTTTAGATTTCAGAATATTTAATTTTGCTATTTTTAATTTAGCTGATTCATTTATTGTAATTTCAGTTATATTATTATTATTGGGGATGAAAAAATGCAAGAACATGTAGTAGAAAATGGCAATGAGAGAATCGATGTTTATTTATCTAAATTATTAGATGTAAGTAGAAGTAAAATAAACAAATTAAATATAAAAGTAAATGGAAAAGAAGTTAAAAATAGTTATATAGTTAAAGAAAAAGATGTGATTGAAATACCCTTATTAAAGGAAGAACAAATTAAAGCTGAACCTGAAAAAATGGATTTGGATATTGTTTATGAAGATGATGATGTTATAGTTGTAAATAAAGAAAATGGAATAGTTGTTCATCCTGCTATTGGTAATACTAAACATACTTTAGTTAATGGGTTATTATATCATTCAAAAGAGTTAAGTAAAAATAATGGTGAATTTAGACCTGGTATCGTTCATCGAATCGATGCTTATACAACAGGATTATTAATGATAGCTAAAAATGATAAAGCACATGATTTTTTAGCTAAACAATTAAGTGAAAAAACTACTCATAGGAAATATATAGCGTTAGTATGGGGAGTTATTAATAATGATACAGGAACTATTGACGCTCCAATTGGAAGAGATATAAACGATAGAAAAAAAATGAGTGTTACTGCAAGTGGTAAAGAAGCAATTACGCATTTTAAAGTTTTAAAAAGATATAAAAATGCTACATTAATTGAATTAAAATTAGAAACAGGAAGAACTCATCAAATAAGAGTTCATATGAATTACATCGGACATCCTGTTGTTAATGATCCTGTTTATGGCAAAAGAAAATTAATTGATAATACAGGACAATGTTTACATGCTAAAGAATTAGGTTTTATTCATCCTAAAACTAAAAAATATATGGAATTTAGTTGTGAATTGCCAGAATGTTTTACAAATATATTAAATAAATTTGAGGAGGAATCATGAATTATTTAGAACAAAATGAAGAAATAATTGTTAAATTATTACATTATTTTATAACTGATAAAAATTATAATCCTGTCATATTACATGGTGCTAAAAATGAAATATGGTTAGAAAATTTAGATAGTGATTATAAAATAATAAGAATAGTTTCTAATTATATTCATAATGATGAGCAATTAAATGTTGATGTATTTAGAACAAAACAAATAATGAAATCAATAAAGAAAAAGACATTATCTTTAAAAGTTCCTGCTTTAAGTATATTTGTTAATTTAGGTGATAATGTTCATATAGATAAAGAAAAAAAATTTGATAATATAACTTGTTTAAAGGTTAATAATTTAGATGATGTAGTAAAAAATAATACAATTTTAGAATATTTTCCTGATATAGATAAGACATTAAAATATAAAGAAGAAGGAATGAATTTATTTTTAAAATTAACTTCTGATATAAATAAAAAGACAGAACAAGATGCAAAAGAAGCAGAAAAAATATTTGGACCAAAAAAACCAATTGTGACATATACTATAATTTTTATAAATATTATGGTATTCCTTGCAATGTATTTATTTGGTAATGGTAGTGAGGATAGTTTAACATTATTAATGTTTGGCGCTAATCATAGGGAATTAGTATTAAATTATCATGAGTATTATCGCTTAATTACTTCTAGTTTTTTACACATTGGTATATTACATTTATTATTCAATATGTATGCATTATATATAATTGGTTCACAAATTGAAAATTTTTTTGGAAAAGTAAAATATATTATAATTTATTTAGGAAGTGCTATATTTGCTAGTTTATTATCAATTTGTTTTCATAATGGAATTAGTGCAGGAGCAAGTGGTGCTATATTTGGATTATTAGGAGCTATGTTGTATTTTGGTTACCATTATAGATTATATTTAGGTAATGTTTTACAATCACAAATTATTCCAATTATTTTATTAAATTTATTTTTAGGATTTATGACGCCAGGTATTGACAATGCAGGCCATATTGGAGGATTAATTAGTGGGATATTCTTATCTATGGCATGCGGAATTAATAAAGATAAAAAAATGGAAAGAATAAATGGCTTTATATTAACTATAATATTTACAATATTTATATTATTTTTAATAAAAAATATTAATTTTTAAGTTAATATTTTTTTCAAAAGTTGACAAAAATATAAAAAAATTATATAACTATATAGTGAATTGGAGGAGTAGTATGCAAACAACTTATATATTTGGGCATAAAAAGCCTGATACAGACTCAATATGTGCCAGTATTAGTTTATCTTATTTAAAAAATAAATTAGGTTTAAAAACAGAACCAATGAGTTTAGGAGAAATAAATAAAGAAACAAAATATGTATTAAATTATTTTAATTTAAAACAACCTAAATATTTAAATGACGTTAAATTACAAATAAAGGATATTGAATATAAAAAAAATTGTTATTTAAACGGTAAAGAATCAATAAGTGCTGGTTTTAGTTATATGAATAAAAATGATTTAACTGGTTTACCAATTATTGATAATAATAAAAAATTAGTAGGATTGGTTACTCAAAAAGAATTAGCAAAAGAATTAATACAAGGAAATTTTGATCATTTAAAAACTTCATATCAAAATATATTAAATACATTAGATGGTGAAGAAATTTTAAAATTTGATGACGAAATAGAAGGAAACATAATGGCAGTAGCCTATAGAAGTACAACTTTTATTCAAAATGTAGAAATAACTAATGATGATATATTAATAATAGGTGATAGAAATAATATTTTAGAATATGTTATAACATCTAAAGCAAAATTAATAATATTAGTTGGTAATGGTGAATTATCTACTAATAATTATGAATTAGCAAGAAAAAATAAAGTAAATGTAATTAGGACAAGTTATGATACTTTTCATACTACAAAATTAATAAATTTATCTAATTATATTGAAAATGTAGCTTTTCCTTCACCGACTACTATTCAAGATACTGATTATTATACATCATTTAAAGAATTAAGTGAAAAAACAAAACACACAAATTACCCTGTTGTTAATAAAAAAGGTGATTGTTTAGGATTATTTCCTATAACTTTATCTAGCTTGAAAAAGCCTAAAAAAGTTATATTAGTGGATCATAATGAAAAAGAACAAAGTGTTGATGGTTTAGATGAAGCGTCAATTGTAGAAGTAGTAGATCATCATAAATTAGGAACTTTAGCAACAACATTACCAATTAATTTTAGAAACATGGCTGTTGGTAGTTCAAATACTATAATATATAATTTATATAAAGAAAATAAAGTTGTTATACCACAAAACATAGCTGGTGCTATGTTATCAGGAATAATTTCTGATACACTATTGTTGAAATCACCTACAACTACATTATTGGATAAAGAAGCTGTTTTAGAACTTGAAAAAATAGCTAATGTAAATTATCAAACTTATGGATTAGATATGTTCAAAGCGGGCTCTTCTTTAGAAGGAATGACTAAAGAAAATATTATATTTCAAGATTTCAAAAAATTTAATTATAATAATCAAAATATTGGTGTTGGACAAGTATTTACGACAGATGTTGACTATATTTTAAATGAAAAAGAAGAATATATTAAAATTTTAAATAATATTTCATTAAATCAAGATTATAAAATTGTAATATTATTTATAACAGATATAATTAATAATGGTTCATATATTTTATATAATGAAGAATCATATGATATAATTTTAGAAAGTTATAAATTGGGTAAATTAAAACAAGGACATTACTTAAAAGATGTAGTATCAAGAAAAAAGCAAATGATACCACCTATACTAGAAACATTAGAAAAACATTTTTAAAGTTATTAGCAATAATAACTTTTTTTTGACATTTTATTTGGTTCTAAACAATTATAATAGTTAATATATTAAAGTGGGTGATAAGGTGAGAAAAATGAGATTAAAGAAAAAACGAAATTTAAAAGTTATAATATATCCAGCAATATTTTTGATATTAATTTGTAATATTAATTTAGGTGAAATAGAACTAAAAAATAGTAATGAAACTTTTATTAATGAAATTTTAGGTAATTCTAATGCTCATTTAATTAAAGAAAAGAACAACACAAATTTATTATATGAATTTGTTAACACTTTTAATAATATTGAATTAAAAAAACCTTATTCGATTTTGGCAAAAACATTTGTAAGTAAAAATGAAGAAACATTACAAACATTTTCATATATTCAAAATATGGTAGTTTCTTCTCCTAGAATTTATATATATAGTACACATCCAACTGAAGGATTTGTTGGTGAAAAAAACGAAGAATATAATATGAATCCAAATATTGTACTGGCATCATTAATTTTACAGGAAAAACTAAATGCAGTAGGAATTCCAACAGTAGTTGAAGAAAGAAGTGCTGCTGATTATATTAAAGAACATAATATTGATTATAAATATAGTTATTTGGCTACTAGAGAGTTTCTAATAAATAAATTAAAACAACAAAGCGATTTTGATTTGATTATTGATTTACATCGAGATGCCGTATCTAAAAGTATTTCGACGGTTACAATTAATAATAAAAATTATGCTAAAATATTATTTGTTATGAATAAAAATTTTCCTAACATTGAATTAGCTAAAGAATTTAATAATATTATTAATGAAAAATATCCAGGCTTGTCAAGAGGAATTTATGATAAGTATAATGATGATTTTAATCAAGATTTACACGAAAATGTAATTTTATTAGAACTAGGAGCCAATTATAATACATTTGATGAAGTAGAAAATACAATAGATGCACTAGTTGAATCAATAAAGGAGCTATTAAAATGAAACAAGTAAAATTAAGAACTAAGATATTTAGATTTACTGTTGTAATTTTATTTGCTATATTTTTAACAATGTTTGTGAGTAATAAATATGGATATTATGAATATAAAAAACAAGAACAAGTTACATTAACAGCCGAGCAAATAAAACAATTCGAAGAAGATGTTAAAAATGGTAAAAATATTGATTTAGAAAATTATTTAGAAAAAACAAATAAAAATTATCAAACTAAATTTTCTCAATTAGGTTTAAATATATCTAATTCTATAGCTAGTACTATAGAAAGTGGAGTAAATAAATTTTTTGGTTATATCAGTAAATTTGTAGTAGAAAGTTAATAAAAATACTTGACAAACATATAATAAATGGTATAATTATATACGAAATGAAGAAGGAAAGCGAGTATTCTCCACCTGATAGCACATTAGCTATGGGTTTATAAGCCATTATTTTTTGCGTTTATATAGGTGGATACTGTTCGTGTCTACTTTTTTATTGTTGGAGGTGTCAATTATCGCAAATAAATCAAAAGATTCATTAATTAATGAACAAATAAAAGCTAAAGAAGTTATGGTAATAGGTCCTAAAGGAGAACAATTAGGAACTAAAAATATTAAAGATGCACTAACTTTAGCTAATTATGCAGGATTCGATTTAGTTTTAATTAATCCAAATGGTAATCCGCCTGTTTGTAAAATAATGGATTACAATAAATTTAAATATGAAAATAAAAAAAGAACTAAAGAGAATTTAAAAAAACAAAGAGAAGCAAATTTAGAAATGAAAGAATATCGTTTATCAGTGACTATTGATGTTCATGATTTTAATACAAGAGTTAAAAATAGTGCGAAGTATTTAGAAAAAGGACATAAAGTTAAAGCAACGATAAGATTTAAAGGAAGAGAAATGGCTCATCCAGAGTTAGGAAAAGATGTTTTAATGCGCTTTGCTACTGCACAAGAAAGTGTAGCGATTATTGAACAACAACCTAAATTAGATGGTCGAATTATGTCATTAATTTTAGGGCCAAAGAAAGAAAAATAGGAGGAATTATTTATGCCAAAGATGAAAACACATAAAGGTACTAGTAAAGTATGTAAAGTAAGACCAGGTGGAACTGTTAAAATTGGTCATCCTGGAACAAGACATAACACAGGAAAGAAAAATGCTGCAAGTAATAGAAATGGTAGATCAGCATCTACATTAAGTAATAGCGATTACAAAAGAATTAAGGATTTAATATAAGGAGGATTTTATGGCAAGAGTTAAAGGTGGAACTATTAGTCGTGCTAGACATAAAAAAGTAATGAAACAAGCTAAAGGTTACTTTGGTAGTAAACATAGATTATATCGTACTGCTAATGAACAAGTAATGCATTCAGGCAAATATGCTTATCGTGATAGAAAACAAAAGAAAAGAGATTTCCGTAAATTATGGATTACAAGAATTAATGCTGCTTGTAGACAAAATGATATCAGCTACTCTAAATTTATCAATGGTTTAACTAAAGCTGAAGTTGATATTAATCGTAAAATGTTAAGCGAAATAGCTATTGATAATCCTGCAGCTTTTACAGAATTAGTTAATGTTGCTAAAAATGCTTTAGAAGGTAAAGCAACTAAAACAGTAAAAAAAGAAACTAAAGAAGTAAAAAGTGACTTATCTAGTAAAACAGTTGCCGAATTAAGAGAATTAGCTAAAGAAAAAAATGTTGAAGGATATTCAACAATGAAAAAAGCTGAATTATTAGAAGCTTTAAAATAATTGTTAATTAATTTTAACAATTTTTTTATTGTTTTATTATTTGATTTATTATATAATTAAAATGGTGAATGATATGAAAATAATAAAATGGCCATTAATTTATTTTATATTTCAGTTTATGCTTATATTTTTATTATCTTATTCTTTTATTTCAAATGGAAATGATGCTAGTTTATTTAATGAATATTTAAAAACAAAACAAATATATATAACTTTAATTGTAGCTATTATATTTATACCTTTATTAATAAAGGATTATAAAAAGTATAATAAAGATAAAAATATTAAAATAAATTATTTTTATTTAATCATACTAGGTATTATATTAAGTTTAATCTATAATATCTTTGCTTATTATTTTAATTTTTTCTTAAAAACATCATTATTTGATAATAATAATAATTTAATAATTACATTAATATCTACAGGTTTAATTGGACCTATTATTGAAGAATTAATGTTTAGAGGTATTATTTACAATGAATTAAAAAATAAATATAAAAATATGAAAGCAATATTAATAACAACTATATTTTTTGCAATTATTCATTTTAATATAATTCAAATTTTATATGCTTTAGCAATTGGTTTTATATTAATATTTGTTTATGAAAAATATAAAAATATTAAAGCTCCAATTATATTACATATGGCAAGTAATATAACAACAACTTTATTTTTACCAATACTGGTTCAAAATAATTTTATAATTAATTATGGAATATTTTTAATTTGTTTAATTTTGTTAATAATAGTAAAGAAATACACTAAAATATTTAAGATATGATATAATATTTAGAGGTGATATTATGAAAAATTTATATATAGATTTTGATGGTGTAATAATGGATACAATTGGGGTCACTTATGATATGTTAGATAGATTAGAAGTTGATAGAAAAGATCCTGATAAAATGAAAGAATTTTATTCTAATTTAAATTGGAAACAATTATTAACTTTAACACCTATTATTAATGATGGTTTTAACTGTTTAAAGAAAATTTTTAATTCTAATAAATTTAATGTAGCAATATTAACTCATGTTAATTCATTAGATGAAGCAGTTGCTAAAATAAATCATATTAGAAAATATTTTAAAGATATTACAATAATACCAGTACCAAGAGAAATATCAAAAACTAAAATATGTTTAAGTAAAGATGCAATTTTAATTGATGATTATTCAGGTAATTTAAAAGAATGGGAATCTGAAGGTGGAATTGGAATTCAATTTTCTCGTGATTTAACTAAAGATAAAGGTTTTCCAGTTATTGATAAATTAGATAAAATAATAGATATGTTTTAATAAAAAGGAGATTATAATGACACTATTAATAGTTAATATTTTAATTTTAATGATTTATAATATTATTGATATAAAAAAGATATTACACAATTTACAACAAAATAGATATAATGAAGATAATAGATATTTAAAATGGATACTTAAAAATAAAAAAACAGTTTTTGTAAGACCAATATTTTTATATACTCTTATATTTTTATTAAGTTATATTTTTGATTTAAATATTATTTTAATAATAAGTATTTTATTTAATATTTATCTTATAATAAATTTTATAAATTATCTAAAAAAAGAACAAGTTAAAAAACCACTTGTTAATACTAGTAGAATTAAAAGATTATGGGCAACTATATTTATTATATATACAATAATTATTTTTATTATATTTATTAATTATAATGAAAGATATATTAATTATTATCTTTTGAGTTTATATTTAATAATATATTTTAATTATTTTGTTGTCTATTTGGCTAATATAATAAATATACCAGTCGAAAAATATGTTTATTTAAGTTTTAAAAGAAAAGCCAATAAAAAATTAAAATCTTTATCTAATATGGAAGTTATAGGTATTACAGGTAGTTATGGTAAAACTAGTACTAAAAATTTTTTATATGATATTTTAAATGAAAAATATATTGTTTTTAAAACTCCATTAAATTATAATACTAGTTATGGATTGATCAGAACAATCAATCAATATATCGATAAATATAATGATTATTTTATTGCTGAAATGGGGACATTAAAGAAAAATGATATCAAAACAGAAGCTAGTATTGTTAAGCCTAAATATGGTATATTAACAACAATAGGAACAGCTCATTTAGATTCTTTTAAGACAATTGAAAATATAGCTAAAGAAAAATTTGCTTTAATTGAATCATTACCAAATGATGGAATAGCTATTTTAAATAAAGATGATAAAATGCAAGTTAATTATAATATAAAAAATAATTGTAAAGTATGTTGGTATGGTATTGAAAATAAAGAAGCTGATGTTGTTGCAAGTGATATAGAGTATTCTAGTAATGGTATGAGTTTTAATGTAATTATTGATAATAAAAAATATCCTTTTAAAACGAAAATATTAGGTACTGCTAATATATATAATATTTTAGCTGGTATTACTTTAGCTAAAGAATTAGGAGTTAGTATTGAACAAATGCAAAGAGGTGTATTAAAAATAGTACCGGTTGAACATAGATTACAATTAAAAAAATATGGTAATATTAATTATATTGATGATGCATATAATTCAAATCCTGTTGGATCTAAAATGGCTTTAGATGTATTAAATTTAATGCCAGGTAAGAAAATAGTTATAACTCCTGGAATGATTGAATTAGCTGATAAACAATATGAATATAATTATAATTTTGGAACATATATAGCTGATGTTGCCGATTTAACTATATTAGTTGGAGAAAAACAAACAATTCCTATTAAAGAAGGTTTATTATCTAAAAAATATAATTTAGATAAATTAAAAATAGTAAATGATGTTAAAGATGCAATAGCAATCGCACAAACATATTTTAAAGGTGAAGTATATATATTATTAGAAAATGATTTGCCTGATATTTTTAACGAGAGGTGATTTTAATGAATTTTAATATAAAAACAGATTCAAGAAAAGTAAAAAAAGGAGATATTTTTGTTGCTTTAAAAATGCCCGAAGGCGATGGACATGATTATATTTTAAAAGCAATAGAAAATGGTGCTAGTAAAATAGTTGCTACTCATGGAAGTTATCCTGTTGAAACAATTATTGTAGATGATACTAGAAAATATTTAGAAGATTATTTAATAAAAAATTATAAAAAATATTTAGATGAAATGACTATTATTGGTTTTACTGGTACTAATGGTAAATCAACTTCAGTTAGTTTAATTTATCAAGCTCTTAATTTACTTGGAATTCCTACTGCTTCAATTGGAACAATTGGCTATTTTACTAAAGAAGGTAAAAAGTGTTATTTAGCTAATACTTCTCCAGATATTTGTGATACATACGAATTAATTATTAATGCTTATAATGAAGGACATAAAGTAGTTGCTTTAGAAGCAAGTAGTCAAGGATTATCAGATCGAAGATTAGAAGGTATAGAATATGATTATGCTATATTTTCTAATTTGACTAGAGATCACTTAGATATTCATAAAACTTTTGAAAATTATGCTTTAGCTAAACAAATAATGTTTAAAAGAGTTAAAAAAAATGGTAAGGCTATTGTTAATATTGATGATGAAAATAGTCACTATTTCTTATTAGATAACAATAATATTACTTTTGGATTTAATAAAAGTGATTATCAAATAACTGATTTTAAAATGAATATTGAAGGAAGTAATTTTAAATATAAACATAATAATAAAAGTACAAATGTTTATACTAAATTATTAGGAGAATATAATGCTTTAAATTTATTACCAATTATAATTATTTTAGAAGATATGAAAATAGAACAAAATAAAATTGTTGAAATTATTTCTAAATTAGATCCTCCAAAAGGAAGAATTGAAAGAATTAAATATAAAACTAATAACATTTATATTGATTATGCTCATACACCAGATGGTTTAGAAAAAGTTGTAAGTACAATAAAAAGAGTTACTAAAGGAAATACTTATGTAGTATTCTGTTGTAGAGCTAATAGGGATGTTGGAAGAAGAAAAGGTATGATGCAAGCTGCTACTGATTTAGCAAAATATGCAATTGTAACTAATGATCATATTTTTAAAGAAGATCCTATGAATGTAATTAAAGATATGTTAGAAGGATTAAAAAATAAAAATTATGAAATTATATTAGATAGAAAAAAAGCTATTTATCGAGGTATTGATTTATTAGAAGATAATGATTCTTTATTAATATTAGGTCATGGTCATGAAGAAGTATTAATAAATGAAAAACATGAAAAAGTACCATTTATTGAAAAAGATATAATTTTAGATTATATTAAACAAAAATGTAATTAATAATTTTACTTTTATTATTAAAATGTATAATTTATTGAATTATACATTTTTTTAATATTATATCTTGCAAATAATAGGAAAATAATAGACCGTGTAAGAATAACTGTGTAAGTAGAAAACTTATGCAGTTATTTTATGTGGT
>CAMLWC010000023.1 GCA_946488855.1 uncultured Mycoplasmatota bacterium | reverse complement strand
ATTTTTTTAGCGGGAAATTCATAATATCACATAAAAAGTTCTATTGTCAATTTACTTACAGCAATTTAACACTAATTAGACAACATATTAAAAATTTTCAAACAAAAACAGTTAGTAATAAATACTAACTAAAACATATTATCCACAACACCACTTTATATCATAACTAATCTAAATTCAAATAATTAATATACTCTATAAAGTAAAGAGGAATGTTTATTATTTTACCATCTTTACTCAAATTATTTAATGAAAATCTAAATGATATTTCATTATCATTGTTCATATTATATTTTGTCAAACTATTATGATTAGTACTTTTATTGGATTTTACTTCTATAGGAATTATTCTATTGTTTCTTTGTATAACAAAATCAATTTTATTTCTATCAAAAGTATAATAGTTAGGAGCTTCATCTAATACATACGTTAACATATTAGCAACATAATTTTCTGTAAATGCCCCCTTAAATTCTTCTAAAAGTTTATTACCTTCTAGAATTATTTTACTATCTAAATTAGACATCCTTCTTAAAAGCCCCACATCATTCATATAAATTTTAAAAGCTGATAAATCATTATATGCTTTTAAAGGAAATGCACATTTTCGCACTAAGTAACATTTAGAAATCAAATTAGCATCATTTAACCAATTTAAAGAACCTTCATATTCTCTAGCACGCGCACCTTCTTTGATTACTTGATAAATGAATTTTTTATTCTCCTTTGCTAATTGCGATGGTATGCCATTCCAAATCAAAGATATTTTATTAGCTTCACTAGCATCTGTATGTTTTGAAAAGTCATTTTCATAGGAATCCAAAATATTCTTTTGAATTTTATTAACCTTTTCTATATCTTTGTCGTTAACCCAACTAGATACTGCTTCAGGCATACCTCCAATAATGTAATAAACTTTTAATTTTTCTATTAATTGATCCTCAAACAATTTAGGAATTTTTTGTATTTCTTTAATTTGTCTCATAGCTAAGACTAAATTTTCCGCCCCATCAGCAATTAAAAATTCACTAAAAGTCATGGGATATAAATTCAAAAAATCCACTTTTCCTACTGGAAAAGAAATTTTAGAAAGTCTTATTCCAAGTAAAGATCCAGCACAAGCAACATGATATTCACTTGCTTCTTCACAAAAATATTTCAACGAATTTAACGCATTAGGACATTCTTGAATTTCATCAAAAATTATTAATGTTGTATTTGGATTTATTTTTTTCCCAGCTGCCAAAGATAATTGTTCAATAATTCTTTTAGGATCTTTTGTATTTAAAAACAACTCTGCTAATCCATAATCATGATCAAAGTTAAAATATGCTGTATTCTCATAATAATTTGCTCCAAATTCTTGTAATATATATGTCTTACCAACTTGCCTTGCACCCTTTAAAATTAAAGGCTTTCTATTCTTATCATTTTTCCAATCAATTAATTTCTCCATTATAAACCTTTGCATAAGATTATCACCACCAAATTATATCACATTTTTGCATATAATATGCCACTTTTTATCACACTTTTGCAAAGCTTTCGAACAAAATAATCACACTTTTGTATTTGCCTTTAATCAAATAAAAGAAACTTATATGTAAAATCGCAAAATAAATAAATAAAAACCCCGTAATTTACGGAGATAATAACTACATGGTGCTGAAGACGGGAATCGAACCTGCGACCTACGCATTACGAGTGCGTTGCTCTACCGACTGAGCTACTTCAGCAAGTAAACTTATTATAACACAAAAAACACTTTAGGAAAACCTAAAGTATCACATTAATGCCATTTTCATCTTTTCTAAACTTCTTTTTTCATAACGACTTACCATCACTTGTGTCATATTAAGCTTTTTAGCTACTTCACTTTGCGTTAAATCTTCAAAGTAACGAGCTCTAATAATTTTTTGCTCATCAGAATTTAACACTTTAAAACTATCATCAATATCAATTTTTAAATCAGAATTTATCTCTCGCTTATCAGGTATCACTTCATGTAAATTAAGTTCACTAGCTTCATCATCCAAAGAAATCATAGCACTACTACACGCTACAGCTTCCCGAACCAAATTATAATCCATCTCTAAAAATTCTGCTACTTCATCATCCGATGGAATATAACCTAATCTTTGAGCCAACTCATATCTTGTTTTTTGAACCACTTTATATAGCTTTAATAATTCTTTACTAACTTTAATATCTCTATTTGAATTAACTAGCTGATACATTTCTCCAAATATATAAGGATAAGCATAAGTACTAAATTTAGCTTCACTTGTATCTCGAAAATTTTGATAAGCTTTAAGTAAACCAATAACTCCTACCTGAATCAAATCCTCTCTAGATACATTATAAAATTTATTAGCGATTTTCTTTATTAAGCCCATATGAGCTTCAATTAATTCATTTGTTGTCATTATATATTTATAAGTTTATAAGCAGCAAGTTCATTACTAGCTACTCTCATTCTAAGTCTTTTCATTTTTTCTCTTAAAAAATCGCTAACTTCACATAAACATATCTTACCCTTATTAGTACGTATTGCACACTTTGTATTAAGCAAGGAATCTAATCCTGACTCATCAATATTTTCTAATTCATACAAGTTAAAAACTAAATATTTAATTTTATGCTTAAGTACTACTGGTACTACATAGTTATTAATCTTATAGCACACTTTCCTATCAAGTACACCTTTTAACCGAACATATAAAATCCCTTTCTCATACTCCATATCCACTTTTAACATATCCACTTCTCCTTTGCTACTTTAATATAGTACAAAAAAATTTCATTTTAAACACATTCGACGAATGTTGTCAAAACTTCTATTTTTTCGCTGATGATTATGCTATAATAAGTGTAAAGATAGGAGTCTAATGTTATGAATATTGAAAATGTCTGTAAGGTTTATAAAACCAAAAATGATGAAGTTAAAGCCTTAGATAATGTATCATATGAATTTAAACCAGGAAAATTATATGCCATTATGGGCCATAGTGGTTCAGGTAAATCCACATTAATTTCTATTTTAGGACTAATTGAAACTTACACCAGTGGCAAAATTACCATTAACAACGAAGATATAAGCAAACTAAAAGATAATGATTTATCAAACTTAAGAATGAAATATATTGGTTTTGTTTTTCAAGATTTTTACCTGGATGAACATTTAAAAGCATATGAAAATGTCATGCTTCCCATGCTAATTAACAAAGAAATAAAAAGAGAAGAAAGAAAAGAAAAAGCTATTAAATTATTAACTGATTTAGGACTTAGTGAAAGAATAAATCATTATCCCAAAGAATTATCAGGCGGAGAATGTCAAAGAGTAGCAATAGCAAGAAGCCTAGCCAATGATCCAAAAATTATTCTTGCTGATGAACCAACGGGAAATTTAGACGAAGAAAATGAAAAGCTAGTATTTGAAACATTAAAAGATTTAGCTAAAAAAGGAAAATGTGTAATAGTGGTAACCCATAGTGAAGAAATAAAAAAATATGCTGATGAAATACTTAAAATTACCAAAGGAAAACTAGAGGTTTAGTATGAACTTAAAAGATAGACTATGGATTATAAAAAATCATATATTTGATAAAAGAAATTATATTTTTATAACCATTCTTTTCTTTATATTTATTGCCATATTTATTACCCTTACCTTTTACAATTGTGCTACCTATATAAGTTATTACGAAAAAGAAAGATTAGCTAGCAAAAACATAAATATAGATATAAATAATTACTCCAAAGAAAAAGAAGAACTGATAAAAAATATTGACCATGTTGTATCTATAGATATATTTATGACTAATGCCTCTTATAACGTCAAAGAATTTAATAGTATCACTCCCGGATATATCACTATTTCTCCCTTAATTGATCAAAATGATATAGAAATTATAAAAGGAACAAATATTCAAAAAGAATATGACATGATTTGTCCAAATCTTTTCTATCCTCATGATGCTTATGAAACCATTTATAAAAGTGATTACTTAAAAGGAAAAGAAATTGTGGATAAAAGTGTTGTTATTAACAATCAAACTTTTACCATTGTAGGAACTTATGATGCTAAAAAAATTAGAAATCATTTAAGCGAATGCTTTGTATCTAAAAACACTTTTAAAAAACTAAATCCCGAAAAAGTAGATACTTCACAGCTTACTATTCGTGTAGATAAACAAGAAAATCGTCGAGAAGTTATTCGAGCTTTAACAAATATTGACATTACCAATATTGATATAAATATTATTAATACCAACTATAGCTTAATTTACATTAGTATCTTTATAACTATTATTATTTTATTTATTTCCTTTGCAATTATCTATAATTTCATCAAGAAAAAATTAAGATACCGCTTAAATAATTATGGTATTTTAAAAGTAAGTGGCTACCAAAATAAAGAAATCTTTAAATTAGATATCTTAGAAAATCTCATCGTAAGTACTATATGTTTTATTGTATCAGCTATATTCTTTTATATTGTATACAATTTAATTATAAATAGTATATCCAGTCTAGATTATTATATTTACACTAGTGAAATTAATTTAGAAATTAATTACTTCTATATTTTATTAAGTTATCTATTTATGATCATCATGATTTTTATAGCTACCAAATATTTAAACTATAAATACTTAAATCAATCTATAAATTATTTATTAAAGGATGAGTGAAATGATTATATTAAAAAGTTTTTATCGTAAGAAAAATATTAGAATTTATTTAACAGTAATAACCCTTATTTTTACTGCTATTATAAGTTTATTTATTGCCAGAAATTATAATGTAGAGCAAGCTAATAAAAATTTTAGTAAATCTTATTTAATGTTTGATGCTAATAAAGAAGAAATAGAATTACTAGAAGAAATGAAAGAATTAAGTAATATAACATACGGTATTAAAAGTACTGCTTATTTAACTAGAAAAGAATGGAATACGTATAAAGAACCTCGTGACTTAATTTTAATAGCTAGCCAAAAAGTAGCTACAAATCACGCTATAGCAAATTATGAAGCATCATTCTTTTTTTACATGTATTCTAGTGAATTTTATTTAGGAACACGAAAATTAGAATTTACAATTGACAAGTTTTTAGAGCAAAAAAAAGAAGAAGATTACAACTATTTATATATAAATTCCAGTGATTTCAATAACTTAAGTAAAGAAGTAAATGAATACACCTATATAATAAATTTAAATAAATGGTTAAATAGAAAAAATGTTATCCAAGAATTAAAAGAAAAAATACCTTCATTAAAAAACTTTGAAGAACATGAATATAACATTAAAATATTAGATTACTCTCAAATGAACATATTAATTTTTACTGTTTTACTAATAGTCCTTTCTATTATTTATATTATTGTGCTAGTAATTAATATTAAAAATATTTTAATAGATGAAAGTAAAAATACAAGGTTATATCAATGCTTAGGATTTACAAATACTACTATCAAAAAATATCATATCCTAGAAATTGCATCCCTACTTATTCTATCATTAATAATTAGTGCCATGCTAGTTACTTTAATCTTATTAATATTTTAAATTTTAAGGACAGTTCTACTGTTCCTTTTTATATCACAAAAAAACTAAATGATTTCTCACTTAGCTTATTTAACAAATGGTACTAAAGCCATAAATCTTGCATATTTAATTTGTTTAGCAATATGTCTTTGATGTTTTGCACAAGCACCAGTCATACGTCTTGGCATAATTTTTCCTTTATCATTAATATATTTATTAATAATCATAACATCTTTATAATCTACGCTTTTACCAGCACACATTTGACATATTTTTTTCTTCTTACGATAAAATTCTGCCATCTCTTATTCCTCCTTTTTTAATTAAAATGGTAAATCATCATCACTTAAAGTAATTTCTTCACCAAAATCTTTAAACGGATCTTCAGAGATATCAGTAGTTGGCATACTAGCTACATCGGTAGGTGTCGTATAATTATTATCACTAGCATAATTATTAGCAGGATAATTATTTCCACCAAAGTTATCTTGAGGAGCAGCCACTGCACTATTTTGATTATCACTTCTTGATCCTAAGAAAGTTAGATTATCAACTAAGACCTCTGTAACATAACGTTTACTTCCATCCTGAGCCGTATAGTTTCTAGATTGAATTCTACCTTCAACCGCTATTTGACTACCTTTATGACAATATCTAGCCAAATTCTCAGCTTGTCTTCTCCAAACTACACAATTAATAAAATCAGCTCCAGAATCTCCTCCATTTTGAGGACTATAAGGACGACTTACAGCTAAACTAAAAGTCGCAACACTTAAATTACCTGCTGTGGTTCTAAGTTCTGGGTCTCTTGTTAATCTTCCAATCAAAATTACTTTATTCATATTTTACTCCTCATCTAACTTAATAATTAAATGTCTTAAAATTGTCTCATCAATTGATGCACGACGATCAAATTCAGCGATAACATCTGTACTAGCTTCTACTTTTAATACATAGTAATATCCAGTAAGTTCTTTCTTAATTGGATATGCTAATTTTTTCTCGCCCATATCTTTAGTTTCTACTATTTTACCTTTACCATCAGTTATGATTTTCTTCATAGCTTCAATAGTACCTTTAATCTTTTCAGATTCCATAGTAGTCTTCACGATGAACATAATCTCATAATTAGTCATTTTTCCACCTCCTCATGGTCTATTCGGCTTAAAAATAAATTTTAAGCAAGGAGTAATTTAATACTCGCTACATAGTATAACAAAAAAGAAAGAATTTGTAAACCTAAAACCCACTAAAATTATATGAAAAACAAACTTATTTTTTTCTATCTCCTGATGATAATCCCAATTTATTTCTATCTCTTTTAATTCCCCTAAAACATTGAATAATCTTATCCTCACTTATTTGATTATCAGGATATTCTCTAATATACTCACTACTTTCAATAAAATCATGAAACTTCTCATTAATACTTAATAAAGCCTCATCACTCATAAACAAGAAAGAGGACCTAAGCATACACTCTCTAAGTATCGAGGTAAATACATCATTAGCATCGTCATAATCTGCATCACTTACTTGTATTAATGCTGATATTTGATTAACGGCTGCCTTCGTACCATAATCATCTTTTAAAGAAATATAAAAATCATCATCCGTTTGTGTTATATCACGAACTAATATAGAACTAGCAGTAAATACCTCAGGAATCACAAATTTACTATTTACTAAATCATTTTCCAAGAATTTATAAACAAAAGATATATTATACTTGACATATATCAAATCTTTCCTAAAAGATTGATAAACTGATTTATGCGTGCATTCTTGTAAAAAAACTAAAAAACCATTAAGAATATCTTTTTCAAAAGCTCTTTTTAACTCTGTACCACTATAAACTGCTTGAAAAACATATTGTTGAGGATTTGGTATTCCAAGCCTCTTCATAGAAGCAATTAAATGCTTAGGCAAAGATTTCTTAATTCTTTCATAACCAAAAGCTACATTATAAGCTAAATTATTAAGTATTCTTTTGAATACCATATTACTATAATCTGCTTCTATTATACTTTCAAAATCATTAATAAAGCCATCAGGAACCTTATTATCAAGTATATATTGCATAAGGGTATTACTTTTATCATTATCTAAATTAGCATTACGATAAGCTTGTTCTTCTACTTCCAAAGCTATATTTAAATAGTCTAAAAGTTTAGTATATTCTAAAGTATCTTTCCCTCCATTAACTTCTAATATAAATAATTTTTGATATAATGCTGCAATAGACGTAGTTGTTTGTATTATTTTATCAAGCCATTCATAATCTTGTTCTACCAATTTATAATTTGCCATACCTTAACCCTCTTCTCACTTTAAATATAGATAATCCTTTTAATTGCCATTATTATATCATAATCCCCTTATATCGTAAACTTTTTTAATAATCAAAAAAACTCTATTTATCAACACTCATAAAAAACATAAGCATCAAATAAAATAGAGTTTTCATATAACAACAACATAACCATTGCTGTCATTAATAATATATACTTAAACTAAATTTTTATACTATCTATTTAGTCTTTTTAATAAATTTTCTTCCGCTTTTCCAAGCATCCCCTACTTTTTCCCCAATTTTATAATATCCATTTTGGAATTGATCAAAAACAAAAGCATTTAATTTAGTAGGATCCACATTACCATTTTCATCTAATACTTTACTATCAACAATAACATTTAGAATTTCTCCAAGTACCCGAAATCCCCCATTTGCAGTATGCTCGAGCTCAACTACTTTACATTCCAGTGTTAATGGATAATCAAGTATAATAGGTGCATCTACTCTGGCACTTTTAACCGCATGCATACCTGTACGCTCAAATTTATCCTCTACATTACGACCTGATACTGTACCAAAATAATCTGATTCAGCTAAATGGTCTATATCAGCTATACTTAAAGTAAATGCCATTCTCTTCTTAATATTATCCGCGGTTTGATGATCTTCACTAATATTTAAAGCTACCATATTATCATCACATATTCCACCCCAAGCCATATTCATAACATCTACTTTTTCTTCCTCATCATAAGTTGCAATCATAAGTACAGGCATTGGAAATACATAAGGTTTAACTCCTAAATCTTTTTTCATTCTCTTCTTCCCTTCTACTATCTATTTATATCATAACACGTCCCCATAAATTTGACAAATAAAAGACAATATCTTGACACTTTCTAACAAATTAATTCAAAAAATGATACAATAATATTAGGTGATAAAATTGCAGATAATAGAATACAATTCCAAGTACGATGAACAAATAAAAACATTATTAGTAGAACTTCAAGAATACATAGCCCAAATAGATAAAGAAGGTTACAATATTATAACAGAATACTTTAAAGAATTATATTTCCAAAAAACAATGGAAGAAATAAATAGTTGTAATGGCAAAATCTTCTTAGCAAGCCAAAACGAAAAAATTGTAGGCCTAATCATTGGAGTAGTTAACAATGAAGAAGAAAATAGTTATGATTTTAAAGCACCAAAAAGAGGAAGAATAACCGAATTAATAGTATCTCAAAAATATCGCACATCAGGTATTGGCCAAATTCTTTTAAGTAAAATGGAAGAGTACTTAAAAAATATTGGATGTAAGGCTATTTTAATTGAATGTTTTGGCTATAATACCAATGCTTTAAAATTCTATCAGAAAAATGGTTACTTTAATAGAGCCATTGAAATGATGAAAAAATTATAATAGAAAGAAGTGAAAAATATGACTTTTAATAACTATGAAAAAGGAAACAAAAAATATTATGAAGAAATTATGTATATTTCCAGCAATTACTACATATTTAAGAAAAGACCTAAAACCAAAACCCATTCTTTAGTAAAAGTATTCCTACTCTACATCATATTATTTTCTCTTATTTTCTTATCTTGTTATTTATTCCTAATCTTTTTGTTATATCAGTTATAGCATTTATTATTCTTGTTATCTATATTTATTTATTAGTAGAAACGAAATATAAATTACGAGAATTTATGAAACATAATAATTCCATAATTACAATTGATGAAACAGGAATTGAAAATAAAGAAGAAAATGAAACATCTAGTAAACTATACTGGGACGCTATAGAATATATAATTATAAACAAATATTCTATCTGTATCTTACCTAAAAACTTTGCCCATTTTGCTATATATATCGAAATTAATGCCAAAAACAATGTTTACAAAGCTTTAAAAAAATTTAACAAACTAGATTTATTAATCGATAATTCAATATAAAATCGCATCAAATTGCTAATATGCCTTTTTATTGTCTACATTTACTTAACTAATTCAAATATAAATAATTCTCTTACATATTGAAATATGGAAAACTTTTATAAAATATAGTATAATTTTATCAATAATTAACATTAATTAGCAAACGGAGGACATTATGGATAAAAAAGAAATATTAAATAAGGTTGATAAACTGATAAAAATGTACAAAGATGGCAAACTTGGTGGCGCAGTAAAAAGAAGATGCTAATCCACATTTTGAAAGATCCAGTTTAGAAAATTATTTATATTTTACTTTGCCAATGGCACTAAATTATCAAAGAAATTCTTATACTCTTTGGGAAAGTGCATTAAAAACTTATAATGATAATGAAACTAGATTTGTATTTAATCCTAAAATATGTTTAGAAAAATCTTTTGAAGAAGTACAATATGCTTTAACAAAATATAAAGTAGCATTACAAAAACAAAAGCAAACTGAAATATGGCTAACACTTTGTAATACTTTTACAGAATTATTTGATGGAAATATAAGAAAATTATTTGACAGTTTAAATAATGTAGACAAAATTAGAAATTTTATTCAAAAAGATAATAAAAAGAAATTCCCATATTTATCTGAAACTAAAATATGCAATTATTGGATGTATGTAATTTATCAATATACTGATAGAAAATATAAAAATATAGAAAAATTAACAGTAGCTCCAGATACTCATGTATGCAAAGCAACACATAAATTAGGATTGATTACTGAAGATGAATTTAATTCTAACAATGTTCAACAAATTGTAATAGATAGATGGCAAGAATTATTTAAGGACACAAAATATAAGCCAATCGATGTTCACACACCACTCTGGTTATGGAGTAGAAATGGATTTAAAGAAATCGAATAATGATTATTATCTAAGTACATACTCTCTTCTGTAAACATTTCGTTCTCCATTTAAAATTACAGATGTTCTTTACACATCTGTAATTTTTTTCATAAAAAAATGACTCCATTCAAAGTCTGAAGCCACTTCAATACTAAATGGAGCGGTTGCCGTAGATATCTACAACTTTTCACTCATGACGACTTGATATACAAAATATCAATCATTAATTGTATTTTATCATATTCTTATTAATTAGCCAATACCATTTTACTTATGAGGGTATCATTATATAGCAAAAAATGGTATAATAATTTTATTAGGAGGTGTTATTTATGAGCAATGATAGAAAAAAAATTTCTCCCATAGAACAATCTACTTTATATAATCAGGTTAATGGAATTTGTCCTTTGTGTCAAAAGTCACTTTCTTATACGAAAGAAGGAAAATTGCGAAAATTATTTGAAATTGCTCATATATATCCTCTAAATCCAACTGACGATGAAAAAGTGATATTAAAAGATGAGCCAGTTCTTTATGAAGATGATGTGAATGATTTAGATAACTTAATTGCATTATGCCCTAATTGTCATACTCAATTAGATAAACCAACATCGTTAGATTCTTACAGAAAATTGTATCAACTAAAAATTAAATTGATTGAAGAAGATAAAATAAGAAATATTTATTCCTTTTATGATATAGAGAAAGATATCGTTTCTATTATAAATTCAATGAACAGCGATTTATTTGGTTATAGTGAACCAATA
This sequence comes from uncultured Mycoplasmatota bacterium, assembly GCA_946488855.1. GTDB lineage: Bacteria > Bacillota_I > Bacilli_A > RF39 > UBA660 > Faecisoma. Next base: position 5,288 of record CAMLWC010000023.1, on the reverse strand, counting down.
GATTATAAGTTAATGAAAGTTACAGATAAGATTAAACCAGAAAATAAGTTTTTAATTCATAGAGTGAAAGATGATGTAGCGTCATACTATTTATTGATTAGAAAGTTATTTGCTGATTTAGATAAAAGTAATAATAGTACAACATTTGATTCTATTGCTAGTCAAATAAAGTCGTTTTATTTAAAAGTTAAAACAATAACATCTGATCAAGAGCAAATTTATAATCACATTGCTACTTGGCTATATGATAAAAATAAAATTGGTTCAATTGAAGCATATAAAATAATAGTTTCATTTTTTGTACAAAATTGTGAGGTGTTTTCTGATGTTTCCAAGTAAAGTTGTAAAAATAAGAGATAGTATATTGTGGAACTTACCAGATATTGTAAATATAGTTGAAAATCAAAATAATTTAGTAAAAGCTTATAATATTTCAATTGATAAAAAAATAGATATAAATGATTTTTTATTATCGATTGATATTTTATATCTACTAGATATGATAGAAATAATTGATGAAAAGGGGAATTACAAATATGTTAAAACAAATTAGATGTGATAAATTTAATAATAAAATCATTAATTTTCATACTGGACTTAATGTAGTCTTGGGTGATAACAAGGCAACCAATTCAATTGGAAAATCAACGCTTTTAATGATTATTGATTTTATTTTTGGTGGTAATAGTTATATTACCAAGAATAACGATGTTGTAGATAATATAGGACATCATAGTTTTAATTTTGAATTAGAATTTGATAATGAAAAATTCTATTTTATAAGAAATACAGAAAATCATTTAACTCTATCTGTTTGTGATAAAAATTATAATAAAATCAAAGATATTTCTTTAGATGAATATAAAATATTTCTTGCTAAGAAATACGATAATGAATTTTTAGGAAATTCTTTTAGATCTGTTGTAGGAAATTATTCTCGAATATGGGGAAAAGATAATTATGATGTTGAAAAACCTCTCAAACAACAAAATTCAAATTCTGAAAGTGCTATTATAAATATTATTAAATTATTTAATAAATATAAAAGTATTGAATCTTTAGAAAAACAAATGAGAGTAATTGAAGATAAGAAAAAAACAATTAATAAGGCTGTAAGTAATGAATTAATTCCTTCAATTACAAAAGTTCAATATAATAAAAATTTATCTGAATTAGAAAATTTAGATAAAAAAATAGATAAAATAAAAAATGAAATGGTCGATATAAATTTAGATATAAATGCAATAATGTCAGAAGAAGTTTTAGAACTAAAAAATCAAAAAAGTTCACTTTTATTAAAAAGAAATCATATTGCTAATAAGATTAAACGATTAGAAACAAATTTAAATAGTGATGATATAAAAATTAACTCTAAGATGGAAAAATTAGTTGAGTTTTTTCCTAACATTAATAAAAATAAATTAATTGAAATTAATGACTTTCATAAAAATATGTCAACAACTTTGAAAAAAAGCTTAAAAGATGAGAAAGAAAACTTAGAAAATTATTTAAAAATATTAGATGATGACATAAGACTAATAGACTCATCTATAGCTGAAAAAACAAAATTGAAAAGTGTTCCTCAATATGGAATAGAAAGACTTACTGATTTACTAACAAAACAAAATAATCTGAAGCAAATGAATGAATATTATGAAAAGAAGCAAAAAAATCTTGATGAATTAAATATTATAAAAGAAAGTTTAAAAGAAATTAAATCAAAGGTAATTTCCGAAATCACAAAATCCATTAATATCGAAATGTATAATTATTTTTCTGATATATATAATGATATCAGAAAATCGCCAACATTTAGTATGGATTTACAAACATATAATTTGAAAAGGTATAATGATAGAGGTACTGGTTCTTCTTATATAAATCTTATAACTTTTGATTTAGCAATTTTTAAATTAACAAAGTTACCATTTTTAATACATGATTCTATTTTATTTAAAAATATACAGGTACTAGCATTTGATAATTTAGTAAATATTTATAAGTCTTTTGAACGCCAAACATTTATAGCAATTGATGAAATTAATAAATTTTCTAAAGATACAATTGTTTCATTAGAAAATAGTAAAGTGGTAGCATTAGATGAACAACATACACTATTTAACAAAAACTGGAAATTAGATAGTTAAATTAATAAGAGAGAGGAAAAATAAAAAGATGAGAAATATTATTATAACTGGTGGAGATGATGGTTTAGGAAAGGCAATAGCAAAATTATTAAGTGAAAAAGAAAATGTTATTACTATTTCTAAAACAGAAGAAAATGCTGTGAGGATTTCAAAAGAAATACCAAGAGCAGAATGCTATACCTGTGATATTGCTAAACCTGAAGTGATTAATAATACCATTAAAGCGATTATTGAAAATCAAGGAGATGTTGATATTTTAATAAATAATGCAGGTGTTTGGCTAGCTGGAGATTTAACCGAAAATACTTATGAACAAATTAGTAATTGTATAGATGTAAATACTAAAGGTCCAATTTATATGACGAAAGCAATATTGCCAAATATGTATGAGTCAGGCCATGGTTTAATTATTAATGTTTGTTCACAAGCAAGTTTTGATAGTGATGACTTTTCAACAGTTTATAATGCTTCTAAATGGGCTATGAGAGGATTTAACAGATCTATTCAAAAAGATGTTAGTAAAAAAGGAATTAAAGTTACTGGATTCTATCCTGGATTTATGCAAACAAATATTTTTAAAAAAGCTGGAAATGATTATGATACTTCAACAGGCTTAGAGGTAGAAAAAGTAGCCAAAGCAATTGAATTTATTATTAATTGTGATGATGATGTTATTATACCTGAGTTTGGTATAAAAGATATTGAAAATTACTAATCAATAAAGGAGATTTTGGAATATGTTGAATGAAATTGTTAATAAAAACCTCAATAGAATTGAAACTGATTTAAGTGAAATAGTTGGATTACAATCTATCGATTTTCTTGATGTTTTTCCTGTTAGTGAAGATCATAAAATTAAATTGGATGAAGAATTGAGTCGGATTTCAGTTTTATTGCAGGAAACTGAAAGAGGAAATGTATATTGCCTGAACGCTCCAATTAAAACTAAATATGGTGATTTAAAATATATAAAGATTAGATTTTTTGACGAAAGTAGATTGAACTGGGAGGCTGCTGCTGATTTTGTTGTAGAAGATAGAAATGTCCTATTAAATCAAGTTGGTAAAGATGTAAGATATAAATATATTGAAAGACCAGAATGGGATGCTGTGGAATTCAAAACTGATAATACATTGATATACTTTTTAAATCCTCTAGCATCAGAAGTGTATGGTAAAAATGGAGAATAAGATATGAGTTATATAATGGATTTAAGAAAACATATAGGACATGATCCCATTATCGGGATTGGAGCAACAACAATGGTTTTTAACGATAAAAAAGAAATATTATTAAATTTGAGAAGTGATACTAATACTTGGGGAATTCCAGGTGGCTCAATGGAATTATACGAAGATATAAAAGAAACTGCTATTAGAGAACTGAGAGAAGAAGCTGGAATAACTGCAGAAAATTTAGAATTAGTTGATGTATTATCAGGTAAAGATTATTATTTCGAATATCCAAATGGGGATAAGATGTGTACTGTTATAATATTATTTAAAGTTTTGAACTATAGTGGAGAGATCAAAGTCTCTGATAACGAAAGCAAAGAATTAAGATTTTTTTCCTTAAATAGTTTGCCTCAAATGGAATCAAGAGCACAAGCGATTATTGATAAAATTAAGAATGGCGATATTAAAATAGAAAAGGTGATTTGAAACATTAACGCTCAATATCATCTTTTTTTATTGTAGATTTATTTTGGTTATTTGTATCTCTATTATCTTGAAGTAACTTAAAATCATCTTCTTCTAAAGCACCATGCACATATAATTCTTTAGCAAATTCCATATATTTTTCTTTATCTTTATTTCTATAAATTCTATCCATAAGAAAATGAACAAGATTATAGATTAAATTTTTAAGGTGGTCTAAAGATGATTTCAATAAATTATTTTCTTCTTTTAAGTCATTTATTTCTTTATTTTTAGATTCTAATTTTTCTTTTAAATTGCTAACTTCAAAACCAAAATCTTCATTGTTTTTTAATAATAATTTAATTCTATCACGATTGTTAAGAAGTTCGCTTTCTACTTCTTTTAAAGTAACAGTTAGTTCTTGAATATTTTCATATTCCATAATAGTTTTATCAATTAAATCAATAAAAACTATGGCTTTATCTCTATCAACCACATCTAAAACTAATTGATTTTTAATTAAACCTTTCGACTTTAAATTTTCTAGCATATCTCTAATTTCTTTGGTTTTATCTTTTAAATTATTGGTTTTGTCTTTCGTTTTATTTAAGTTATTTTGATGAACTTCAATAGACTTTTTTAGCTTTTGATAGTTTCGCATTTCGGTTATATGATAATCATGATTTCGGCCTTTTAATTTTAGTTTTAACTTATAATTAGTGCGATATTCTTTATTAAAAGCTTCTATACAAAGTACTCTCATTTTATCTTGAATTTTTGTTAGTGATTCCTTAGTAAAGACATCTGATTTACCAACTTGTTTAGACATACCATATTTGTTTTTATATTTAATTGGAACTCCAATTATATGAAGATGTGGACTAGTTTCATCATAATGAATTATAGCACTAGCTATCTTAAAATTAGGGGCTAATTTTTCTAAACTTTTAACTTGTTCTTCAAATACGTTAGTCATTTTCTTTTTATAGTTTATATCTTTTGTACTCCAAAATTCCATATCCCCAAGTTCAATAATTATCTCACAAGCTAAATCATTTTTAGTATTATTACTAACATGAGTGAAGTAATTTTTTATCTTTCTATCCTCACGAACTTGTCTTAAATTGTATTCTAATCTTGCTTCTTCAAATTCATCTTTATATAATTTCCTTACATCATTTACAATGGAATTAGTCCCTCGAATAATTTCAATATCATACTCTCTATCATCATATTTTCTGCAATTATGGTTGTCACATTTTGATAATCCTGCTGCATTTTGGATGGCACTATTGCCTTTAGATGTTGTACCACTTATATTAGATTTAGCACTTGCTTTACTACTATTTTTCTTATTTTTATCATTGCTTAAATGGAAAGAGTAACCTAAACTAGATATATAAATCATAGCTCCTTTCTTTGTGTTTTTTATGCTATATTTTGTTTTGACAAAATATTTAACCCCCTAGGTATTTTGACAAATATCAAAATACAGGTGGCT
>CAMLWC010000022.1 GCA_946488855.1 uncultured Mycoplasmatota bacterium | reverse complement strand
TGTCTGACAAAACAACTCCCCAGTGGGGAGTTAGCCCTATTTATAAGGGTTTGTAGTCTTTTCTATTGTCTGACATTTTTATTATTGTCTGACGTATGTCATACTATATTTTTAATAAAAATGCCTAAAAAAGGCTATTTGTCAGACAAAAGTATAACAAATTAGATTAATTTTGATAGTAAAAATACCTCCAAATGTACATCGTTTTTCAAATTTAAATTTTATTTTTTTGATTTTAATGTACATTATTTTATAAAAAAATTTAATATTTGTGTACATCATTTAATATTAAAATTAGGTACCATTAAAGGTATAGGATGTACTGGAATTTCTATAACTCCATATTTTGTTATCGTTTTAAAGTTATTATTATTAATTATTGGAATTATTTTTAATGGTTCATTAAATCGATTACTTCTAGTATATTTTAATTGAAATTGATTATTATTAATTTGTTCTTTTTCTACTTCTTGATAATCAATTGGATAATATAGTTGTAACTTTTTAATATATTTTTTTATTTCATCTTTAGTCATTGGTGCACAAGTTTCTATTTGAAAATTATTACCGTTAGCAGAAATATATTTATAACAATTAATTGCTTTAGCATTAAATAAGTTTGCATATTCTTCGATAAATGTTTTTCTAAAATTTATTTGTTTTATTTCTAGGTCTTTATTATCTTTTTTAATAACTTCTATTGACTCAATATAATCCATTATTAGATTTTTCTTTTCACTAACCGAAAGTTCATTCCATTTAATCTTAAAATTGTCTTGATAAAAAGGAATAGTCATAGATTTAATGCTTTCTAAATCTCTTTTTAACATTATATCTTCAAAAGTAAAATTATATTTATCTAATTCTCGCTCTTCTTTTTGCTTTTCTTCAAGTTTTTTAATTTTGTTTTCTAAATTATTTTTATCAATTTTGTATTCTTCGATACTAATAATATTATTTAAATAAGCATCTTTTAATCTGATAATCTTATCTTTTAATGAATTTATTTCTTTAGTTAATAATTTGTTTGTATTTTCTATTTTATGTTTTAAAAGTGGGGCAAAGAACTTTTTAACAGTATTATCATATTCCATAATAGATGCAATTTCATCAATTAATAATTTAATTAGTTTATCTTCTCTAATATAAGTTTTACAAACATTACATTGATAATAAATATATTTTTTCTTACTTCCTCCAGGTGCTTTACAAGCCATTATTTTATGACAATTAGGACATATTATTTTTTGAAAGAATATGTAATCATTTCTTCTTGTATAATTACGAGAGTTTTTTCTTGTTTGAACTTGACATTCTTCCCATAAAGTTTTACTAATAATTGGCTCTACAACACCTTTATAAAGGATAGGAGCACCAGTTCTACCACCACTTATAAAATCACCTTTATATAAGGGATTAGAAAGAATTTTTAATATAGTTGTATCATACCATTTTTTGTTTAATATATTTTCTTTATTAAAGATATTAGCAATTTTTTGATAACTATTTCCTTTTAAATATAAATCAAATATTCTTTCTACTATTTCAGATTCAGCTGGATTGATAATTAATTTTTTATTATCTCTCATAAAACCTAAAGTTTTACGAACAGGAATATGTCCATCTTTTATAGCACCTACCATCCCAAACTTAGTTCTTTCAGATACTCTTTCTATTTCAAGTTGAGATAAAACTGTTAACATTCTAACAAAAAATCTACCATTAGCAGTTGAAGTATTTATATCATCCATAGCACATTCTAAACTACAATCATATTTTTCAAGTTCAGTAATCAAAACTTCTAAATCTCTAACACTTCTTGTTAATCTATCTAATTTATAAGATACTATTACATTTACCTTTTTATTTTTTACATCTTCTAGCATTTTCTTAAATTCTGGTCTATGATCCATATCTTTAGCACTAATGCCTGCATCTTCATAGACTCTATAAACATTGTAATTTCTAAATTTACATAAATTTTTTAATTTTTCTAATTGTTCACCTAGAGAGTATCCCTCACGTGCTTGGTCTTCAGTAGATACTCTACAATATATTGCCGCATTTTTCATTTGTTTCATAACTCCTTTCATAATTTAGGTATTTTATAATATTATAGAACTTGACAGTATTTTTGCAATAAACTAAATAGTGTGAATTTAGTATTTCAAAAGTAAACTAAATAGTATTTTAAAAGTGTTTTTAAAATATATTAATTTATTTTATTTGCTTTAATATGTCTTTCCAATTCATTTAAAGATATAGATTGTTCAAGAGTATTAATATAAACATTTTCACAATTATTAAAGAATAAATAAGTTATTTCATTAATAATTAATTTATGCGGTTCAATATAAGCAAGATTTGTCTTTGAAATATTAATAATATTTCCATTTATTAATTTTGATTTAATATTTAGAAACTTAAGTAGATTATTAATTCTTTTATTTAAAGTTTCATCAATATCTAACTTTTCCTTTATTATCTGCATAACTAATCAACTCCTTTCGAGCAAACAAAAAAAGGTTAACCGAAATTAACCTTTCATATATTTAAAGTCGATTAGTTCGACTAATTTCCCTATGGTGCTTGTGGTGGGAATCGAACCCACATGACCAAAGGCCACACGATTTTGAGTCGTGCGCGTCTACCAGTTCCGCCACACAAGCAATTAATAAGATTATATCACATAATCTTATTTTTTTAAATATATTTTATAAATTATCTTCATTATATTTAGAATTATATAATTCTTTAACACTATCATCTTTAGTTATTTCTATATTTGGTAAATCTTTGATTGATTTCAAACCAAAATAATCCAAAAATAAAGGAGTTGTTCCATATAAAACTGGTCTACCAGCTGCTTCACTTCTACCTACTTCACATATTAAATTTTTATATACTAATTTTCTTACTAAATAAGCGCTACTAACTCCTCTTATTTCATCTACCATCAATCTAGTTACAGGTTGGTTATAAGCAATTATAGCTAAAGTTTCTAAAGCTGATTCTGTTAAATGTTCATCATCTTTAAAATCAACTAATTTTTGCAAATATTCTTTATTTTCTCTTTTTGTTATCAATTTTAACCTATTACTTAAAATAGTTAATTCAATACCTCTATCATCATTTTGATAATTATCAATCAATTTATCAGTAATTTGAGTTAATGTATTATCATCTATATCTAATATTTTTTTTACCTCTTCTAAACTTAGTCCCTCATCACCAACTACAAATAATAAGCTTTCTAACACAGATACTAAATTCATTAAAACACCCCACACAGCATAATATTTTCAAAATTGTTTTCTTGTATTATTTTTATTTCATTATTTTTAGCTAAAACTAAAATAGACAAAAATGTTACAATAACATAACTTTTAGTTTTAACTGCAAATAAATCATTAAAATTTACTTGTTTTTTATTTTTTATTATATCTTTTATTTCTTTACTTCTTTTAGTAATTGAATATTCTTTTGTTGTTATTTTGGTATTTAAAGTTTTATTATCCTCTTGTTTTTGTAAAAATTTTTCAAAAGCTTTCAATAAATCAGACAATTCAATATCATCATTTAATTTAGTTTCAATATCATAATCACTTATATCACTAGCTTTTTTTGTATAATATTGTTGCCTTTCATTTTCTAATTCATGAAATTTAGATATAACATCTTTATAATTTTGATATTCAATTAATCTTTGAATTAATTTTTCTTTAGGATCTTCTTCATATTCATCTTCTTCTATTTCTGGTTTAGGTAATAACATAGAAGCTTTCATTTCTATTAACTCAGCTGCCATAACTAAATATGAACTTGCTATATTTAAATTTAATTCTTCCATTTTATGAATATAACTTAAATATTGATTAGTTATTTCTTCTATTTTTATATCATAAATATCAATATTTGATTGCTTTATTAAGTGAAGTAATAAATCTAATGGTCCAGAAAATTTATCAATTGTAAAACAATAATCCATTTTAATTACCTCCTTAACTTAAATAATTATAACAAAAAAAGATAAAAAAATCTATCTTTTAACTGCAGTCATCTTAAGTATTTTATAAATTTTTATATAAACATTTTCAAAATTATTTTCTAATTGATAATATATATCTCTTAAAACATTACTACTTTTCTTATTGAAACATTCTAAATATAAAAAATTTAATTTATCATCATTATCAATTTTTTTTAATTGATTATAAATATAATTTTTGATTTTTTTTTCATTTCTTGTTTTAAAATAGTCTATTTTGTTGTCACCAATTATTTTATAATCTAAATTAATGGTATTCAAATTAGAGCTAAAATCTAAAACTTCTAATTCTTCTTCTAAAAATAGTTGGCTATATTTTATTTGTTGTTTTTCTAATTTAAAAGCTATTACAATTTTACCATCAGTTCCTAAAAAAGCATAATCAATAACATTTTTATTGAACTGTTCTGTTTTTTTATATATTTTTAACAAAAATTCACTATCAATTTTTACTTTTTTATTAATTAAATTTAATAAATCGCAAGATTTTAATTTAATTAATGGAATTTTTCTTATATGAAATATTTTATCCTCCTTATTCCATTCAAATATGTCATAAGGAATATTGTTATAATTTAGTAAAATATCGTATATGTAATTCATCTTTTTCCTCCTTAGGTATGCTAAAGCAAATTAAAATAAGACCGACAATTCCTATTAAACATTCTGGTCTTCTAATTATAAATTTAACATATTCAAAAAAATTATACCCAATCGTCGTTAAATTTAAATATATTATAGTATAAATACATCCTATTAATGTTAATCCAAATCCAACTAAAAAAAAGAAGAATCTTGTCATTATTTCACCTACTTAATTGTATGAAAAAAAGTTCAAAATTTAGAACTTAACAATGTTGTTTGTAAAATATTTGACAATATTTAAAATTAATGTAAAATATAATTGGTGGTATATGAAAAGATTTAATATGATTGATGAACAATTTATATGTGATAATTGTGGGAAAAAAGTAGAAAAATTAAATTATACAGCAAGAGATCATTGCACATTTTGTCTATATTCCAAACATGTTGATATTTTACCAGGTGATAGAAAAAATAATTGCTGTGGATTATTACAACCTATTGACATTGAAAAATTTAAAGATACTTACAAAATTATTTATAAATGTCAAAAATGTGGAGAAATACACAAAAATATTATTGCTAATGATGATAATTTTGATGAAATATTAAAAATTATGCAAAATAAAACCTAGATTTTTCTAGGTTTTAAAATTTCCAAATATCTTCATCTTCTGCTACTTTTTGAGAAGTTTCAGTTTCTGGAAGTGGATTTTCTAATTTTGTTGGTTCGATATTTTTTAATTCAGGACTTTCAACTACATCAGTATCTTTTACAACCTCTTTTAAATTATTTGATTGATCACTAGTTAATGGTGCAAATAAAGATTGATCAATATTTTCATTATTAACTTGTTGATTTTCAATACTATTATTTACTGGTTGTGTTACTGTATCATTAGTGGTTGACACATTTTTATCAGTTATTTCCTGGCTTAACTCATTAATACCTTTTGGTTCTACTTTTATTTTAGTTTCTTTAGGTTTAGTTTCTTTTTTCTTTTTCTCTTTTTTTGGTTTTTCTGTATTACTTTCATCCTTACCTTTACGACCAAAATCTGTTTTATCTGCAATATAGCCAATTACAGCCATTAATATAATTACAACTATAACTATAAACCAAACATAATTATCAACTATAAAATCCATATTAATTCCTCCTTATTCTTTTATTAATAATATCATTTTTTTTAATTTATTTCAATATCTTTTTCCAAATAATTTTCACCTTTAAAAGGTTCAGTTCTCAATAAATCAAAATAATCATTTTGTCTTAAAACTTCATATGTTGCTATTGCAACACAATTTGATAAATTTAATGCTCTAACTTTATCAGTCATAGGAAATCTCATACAATGTTCTAAATCTTTTTGTAAAATTTCTTTAGGGATGCCTGTACTTTCTTTACCAAATATTAAATAAATATTTTCATCTTTAAATTCAAATTCTGTATGTGGCTTTTTTCCATATCTAGTAAAATAATAATATGTACCTTTATTTTGTTTTTTAAACTCTTCAAAATTAGGATAAACTTTATAATCACAATTATTTATATAATTTACACCACATCTTTTAATTGTTTTATCATCTAATTTAAATCCTAATGGCTCTATTAAATGTAATTTTGAATTAGTAGCAACACAAGTACGCATTATATTACCAGTGTTTTGTGGAATTTCAGGTTCATATAATACAATATTAATCATAATGATGTTTGTTCCTTTTCTAAATCTTCTAATTTTACAATTGGTAAAACAACATTTTCTTGGTTACATAAATCTTTAAAGGTTTCTCTAAATTGTTCTAATTCTTTAATTATGCTATCAGGATAAATTTTTCTACTAGATTTTATAGCTGTATAAAAATCTAATACATCCGCTTCTTTTTTATTATTATATAATGCATTTGAAAATGCTTGCGATAAAACTGATAATGCGACATCAGGATACATAGCAGCAATTCCATAAACTCTTTTAAATTCACTTGTTGCACTCACTATAGCTCTAACCAATAATTCAGTAACATAAGAATTATATTTCACTTTAACACCAGTTTGTTTTTCCATTTTTGGAATAGTTCCCATCAAAATTTTTACTGTTGTTGCTTCGTCAGGTTCTAAAACATCAACTTTTTCAAATCTTCGTAAAAACGCTCTATCTCTTAATATATAAGTTTCATATTCAACTGTAGTAGTTGCACCAATTACTTTTATATCTCCTCTATCCAATCCAGCTTTCAAAATATTAGCTAAATCCATAGGGCCATCTTCTTTACTACCAATAAGCATATGAATTTCATCGATAAACAAAATTGTTTTATCAACTGTTTTTAACTCTTGAACCAATTGATTAGCAACCAACACTTCTCTACCATCTATAGTCATAGTTCCTAATAAAGATGTTGAATTTAATCTAACTATACGATATCCTTTTAAAGCATCAGGTACTTCATTTCTTTGAATTAAATATGATATTCCTTCAACAATTGCAGTTTTACCTATACCAGGTTTTCCAACTAATAATGCTGACTTTTCTGGTGTAAGCAAAATGACAATAGCCCTTTTAATTTCTTCATCACGAGCTATAGCAGGATTAGTAATATACTGTTTTTTTGTTAAATCATCACCATATGTATCAATAACACTATACATAATTACTCACCTATATATCCTAATGATTTTAATTTTTCAACTACTGTTTTATAATCAGCTGCACCAACTATTCTATTATAAGTAGAAGTTTCTACACCATCTTTAATAAAAATGGTTGTCGGAGTTGAATTTACTACAAACTTACTATATACCTTTGAATAGTCTTCCTCAGATAACAAATGAAGATTAACGTAAAATATTTCAACTTTTGTATCCTTCATAACTTTTGCCATAGTTGTTTCATAATTAGCACATGCAGAACAAGTATCAGAACCTAATAATAATACAAATGTTTCTTTATTATCTAATTTTGTTATTAATTGTTCATAATTCATTTCTGTATACTTGGGATTCCCACATCCAACTAATAATATAGTCATTAAACAAATAATTATTTTTTTCATAAACATCACCTTTTTAATTATACAATATTTATAAATAAAAAAAAAGACTTTTAGTCTTTTTTATAAAATAAAACTTGTTCTTCTTGTAAATAAATTTTATTATTTAGCTTTAAAAAATCTTCTAAGTTGACATTTAATTTATTAATTATATCAAATAAATTTTCATTTTCTTTAGTAATATATATGTTATCTTTTGGTATCATTAATTTCTGATTAGGATATAAAAATTCATTTTCTTTCAATCCATTAAATAATACTATACTTTTAACATCTATATTGTTTTTTTTGGCTATTCCATATAATGTGTCACCTGATACAATTTTTATGTAACATTTTTAAATGTAAATATAATATCTATCGTCTTATCTTGATAGATATAAATCTTTTCTACTAAATTAATTATCAACTCTCTAGTTGGATTATCTATCGATAAAAATTCATTTATATATTTTTCTATTTGTTTATTATCTATTTTATTTACTTCTATACTTTCATTTTTAAGATTATCAATATTCTTTTTATTATTATCTATTTCTTGTTTTAGATTTTCACTTACTCTTAAGTATTGTTCTTCATCAATAATACCTTTTAATCTATCCATATACGTTTTATCTAGGTTTTCAGTTAATTTATTATTTGTTATTTCTAAACTTTCAATTTGTTTTTTTATCTTTAAGGTGTTATCTCCAAATTCTAAATCTTTAATAGATTCTTTAATTTTATTTTTATCTAAATATTTCTTACATACTTCCCTTATATTATCTAGAATAACACTTTCTAATACTTCATAATTATTTGTATGAGTGGTACATACATGATATTTTGAATATGTTCTATAATAATCACAAGTAGTATAACTTCTTCCTGTTTTATTTTGGTATCTAATTGTTATTCTATGTTTACAATCTCCACAATATAAAAGTCCATCTAGTAAGTAAAACCTTTTCTTTTCTGGCCTCTTAACATTTTTTGGTAGCAGAGTTTGTACATAGTTAAATGTATATCTATCAATGATTGCTTCGTGAGTATTTTCTACTATAATATAATCATCAGGATTATTCTTAACTGTCTTTTTAAGCTTATAATTAATCTTTTTAGTCTTACCTTGAACTGTATCACCTACATATATTTGATTAGTAAGTATTGCTTTAATAGTTGTATCAACCCATACACCATATTCTTGACTTATACACTCTGTACTACATTTTGTATTCCAAACATAATTGTAATAAGATGCTGGTGTTTTAATTTTTCTTTTAGTAAGTTCTTGTGCTATAAAATGATATGTATTACATTTTAGTGCTAAATCAAATATTAATTTAACAATTTCTGCTTGTTCTCCGTTAATTACTAAATGATTTTTGTTAGTTGGATCTTTCATATAGCCAAAAGGACATCTTCCTGACACATATAACCCTTCTTTCATCCTAGAATGAAGGCTGCTTTTAATCTTTTTAGAAACATCTTTAGCATACATATCATTCATTATGGCTTTAAATGGTGCAATATCATTATTAGTATTATCTATAAATGTATCTATACCATCATTAATAGCAATATATCTAACATTTTTATTTGGAAAATACTTTTCTATTAGTTCTCCTGTACCTATATAATCTCTACCTAATCTAGACATATCTTTAGTAATAATCATATTAATTTTTCCAGATTCAATATCATTAATCATTCTCTTAAATGATGGCCTTTCAAAATTAGTTCCAGTAAATCCATCATCCACATATTCATCCGCTAGATTGTAATTATTCTCTTTTATATATTGATTCAGTAAACTTCTTTGACTAACAATACTATCTGATTCTATATTCCCATCATCTCTTGATAATCTTATATAAATTCCTACTTTAAAACTACTATTCCCTACCATTAATTACTACTCCCTTCTACTTGGGAATAATGAGTATGATTACATGGTAGCTCTCTATTTAAATAATTGCAAGTTATGTCTAATTTTTTTTGTAGTTCAATTTTTAATACTTCAGTAATTATTTCATTTAAAGATTTACCATTTTCTTTAAATTTTAAATCAACATTGTATTTAACCATAGAGTTTGATACCTCCAATTAATTCTATGGTTTTAATTTTTGTAATATTACTTGGTATGAAATTTGCATACTCAGGTATATTACTTAATCTCATAATCCTCCTTATTCATAAACATCATCTCCTCATTTCTGGATGATACCTCTTTTAAAATATAAGAGTCAAGTCATTTATTGTGGAAAGTTTTATCTATCATCCTAAAAAGTTTCATAATTTAATAAATTATGAAACAGCAGGATAAGAAGATGGCACAATGATACTCATCAATCCCTTATAAAATAAGGAATTCTATATGTGCCATTCTTATTTCGTACTTACGAAATCCATACTACTTCATAGGTTTATACAAAGAATAACTATTAAATTAATCTTTATATTATAAGATATTAAAGCATTAAAAAATCATCCTATTATCTAATTTTTGTTAAATTTTATAGGATGATTAAATTTTAATTCATTTTTTTACAATTTTGTTTTCTAACTTTTCATCATAATAACTAAACATTTTCTGTATTATATCATCACCAAGTTGACTAATTTTTTTAAAATCAGACATTAAATCTTTAAATTGTTCAGCACTTAAAATATCTGACAAATATTTTATAGCTAAATAACTTAAGTCATAACCATTATAGTCTTCATTAACAAAAGAATTTCCGTGTTCTAAAGTATCCATCTGAGGTGTTACTTTTGTTTCTTCTTTTACTTTCATATAAAAATCTTTAAAAATGCTATTATCATTTAATGAATCTTTTTCTCCAGACATAAATTGTGCCATACCTTCATCATACCAAACTATTCTTTTTAAATAATCATTATTTAGTATGTATTTCATATACAAAATATGAAACAACTCATGACTGGCAGTATATAATCTTTTTAATTAAAACTTAGGATTTACACATGCATTAACCATTCCATTATCATAAGTTCCCCTAGCATATTCGGGTAATGAATCTCTTTCACCTCTAATTTTATATATAAATTCTCTAAATTCTTCCACAGTATCAAAATAGTTAACAATTATTTGTTCTTGAATAGATATGTCAAAAAATGTATTGTATTCTATAATTTTTTTATCTAACAATGATATTGTAGCTTGTGCTAAATCTTCTAAGCTTTCTGAATAATTAATTTTGCATAAACTTGTTTCTAAATTTTTCGCCATTCTATCACCAACCTATTATTTATCAATTTCTTCAATTTCTTTATTTAACATTTCTAAATAATCTTGCTCAGCAGTAGTTAGATGTTTTTGCATATATTTATCATATTCTTTATGTGCTTTTTCTAATGCTTCTTTGTGTGATATGGTTCCTAAACCATTTAATATATCTTTTCTTGTCATCTTTAGAAATGAATCTAATTCGTTAACCCAATCTTGCATAGTCATTGGGTGTCTATCTAAAGCATTGATTTCTGCTACATCTAAGTATGCTGATACCATTCTATTTAATTTATTAAGTTCCTCGTCAGTTAAATAGTTTTTAGCAATTTCAGCTTCACTCTTTGTTGGATAATTACCCTTAAAATTAGTAAGACCTAAATATTCTTTTTTAGAATCAACTCTAGTAAATATAACTTCAGCAGCAGTATGCCCATGTGTAGCATAGTGCATTTTATTCTGTACAGTTTTGAAAAATTCTATTGATAATTTATCTTTTGGATCATAATCAATTGAAGTTGCATAAATATCTAGTACTTTTCTCCAAAATATTTTCTCTGATGATCTAATATCACGGATTCTAGCAAGTAATTCTTCAAAATATGGACTTTCACCATTATTCTTTAATCTTTCATCATTTAAAGCAAATCCTTTAACCATATATTCTTTTAAAACTTTAGTTGCCCATATTCTAAATTCAGTTGCTTTTTTTGAATTAATTCTATATCCAACAGCAATAATAGCATCTAAATTATAATGCAACACATTATATTTCTTACCATCACTGGCAGTTGTTAAGAATTTCTTAACAACTGAATTTTTCTCTAATTCACCTTCATCAAATATATTTTTTAAGTGCATTGAAATATTATTTTTAGTTGTATCATAAAGATTAGCCATTAAATCTTGGCTCATCCATATATCTTCATTTTGAATATTAACATCAACTTTTACATTACCATCTTTTGATACATATATTATCATATTATTTTTCATCATATCACCATTTTTCTAACTATTTATTAATTCATAAAATCTTTGTTTATTTTTATCACTTAAAACATTCATTATTTCTTCTTTAAATGCTCTTTTGCTTCTATAGTTAGGATACATTTCTTTTAACATATCAAAGATAAAATCATCAGAATTATCAAGATCTTTCATTATTCTAATATAACGACATAATCCATAATATGAGTTTCTGTCTGATACTCTTTTTGACGATTCAATTATTTGGTTTCTGTAGAAATTTAATAGTTCTTCACTATATTTATCCTTTAATATATCTTGATATCTTGCTAAGTCAAATATATTATGATTTTTCTTTAATAGTTCAAATAATTTATCAATTTCATTTTCTTCAGCATAAATTTCTTCTAGCAGATAAACATTATTTGGTTTTATTTTAGATATTATTTTTTCTTTTAAAATTTCCCATTCTGGTTCACTGCACATATCTTTTAGTTCTTTATATCTTGTAAAACTAGATGTTTCTATAATAACCTCAGGTAATATTTTCTTCTTTTCTTCTAGTCTATTATATTCATCATAAATATCTAGCAACTTATCATAAGCCATCTCTTTTCTTACATGATTTCTAACATCTTCTTTTAAAATTCTTATTACTTCATCAATTTCATTATTACTTTTTAGATACTTAATTAACAATTCCTTTACTCCATAATAGTCTATATTTTCATAACACATTTTTATAGCATCATTTTTATCAATAAAATCATAGGTTAATAAAATTTTATCTAATGTTTGACTAAT
The DNA here is from genome assembly GCA_946488855.1 of uncultured Mycoplasmatota bacterium. Classification (GTDB taxonomy): domain Bacteria; phylum Bacillota_I; class Bacilli_A; order RF39; family UBA660; genus Faecisoma. The sequence goes on along the minus strand of CAMLWC010000022.1, from coordinate 4,279 downwards.
AAATATTCCATAAGTACTTAATTCGATTTCATCTAATATTTTAACAACTTTAATAGCAGAATCTTTATCATGGACATAAAGAATAAATGCATGTAGTGGAGAATCAGAAAAATCATCTAATACATTATTTGATGCTATATCTCTAGTATAATCTAAGAAGATATCAAAATATTTGTAATTATATAAAAGTTTACTAGCACTTTCATTAATTAAATATAATGAATCTTGAAATTCACCATTAGAACCATCCATAAATGTATCTTTTATAAATCTATATGTGTATTTGATTAGTTCAAAAGCATTGTTATATTCTTCATTATCTATAAAATCATCTATGTAATCAGATACATTAGAAATTAAGTCTACAAAGTATCTTCCATTATAATAATTAACAAATCCATTTCTATCACTTATTTTTCTTAGTTTATAATGCATTTCATCATATATTTTAGAAAGTTCAGACTTATTTTTTTCTTGTTTTACTTGTTTCTTGTTTGGAACTTCTAATTCCGAAATGTCATTTTCTTCTAGATAATAAAGAACAGCAGCAATATGTTTACACATATATTCACCATCTTCTGAATATGGACATGAACAATAAAAATTATTTAATTCTTTATCATTTACTCTTAATTCTATTCTGTATATTTCCGATCCATCAATATAAGCGGTTACTAAATCATCTTGATACCAAATATCTAATATTCTATTTTCTTTATAATAACTTTTTCCACGAGATAAAACATGTGAATCAAAATAATTTTCAAAATCATAATTTCTTAAAAACTTCTTCATAATTCATCTCCTATTCAAATTCAATATTATTATCTTTGCACCAATTTATAGCAAGTTCTTTATACTTTTGATCTCTATAATTGTACCAATCATCAATAATATCAAAATTAATACAAGTATCTTTAAACCTTCTAAAGACACCTCTACCATTTAGAGAAATATATAATTGGTTTTGTAATCTTGTATCTTCAATAGTTTCTGCAAAATCTTCCATCATTTCATATTCGTTAATATCATATCTAGTAGGTAGCATAATAGATTTTTCAAATAGTTCATCTAATTCATCTTCATTTAAGTTTTCAATCTCTCCAATATTAGACATAAATATTTCTTCAGTATCTGGATTATAATAATATTCTATTTCATCATTTATAAAGTCTAGGGCATCAATTACTTCAGTTAATTTTACTTTCATAAAAAACGTACTCCTTTCAAAAAGTCCTTGATAATTAAATTATACCAAAAAAAGTTGAGTTTTTCTCAACTTTCACAGTATTTTATATATAATTTATATAATAATTACTCATTATTCCCCATAAAAAATGTATCTCCTTGTTTTACAGTATAAATAGTATAATTACTTTTATTTGGGATTATTATTAATTGGCCTTGTGTTATATTACTTAATTCTCCGTTAATTTCCATTAATTGATCAACTGATATATTTAATTTATTAGCAATATCAGATAATGTTTCATTTTTTTTAACTTCATATATATTATACATTTCAAATACCTCCTATATAATAATATTCCAAAAAAAAACGCTTATACTAACGCGGTTTTAATTTCTACTACATTTTTAGCTTGAAGACCTTTATCTGTTTGAACTAATTCAAATTCTACATATTGACCTTCTACTAAAGTTTTATATCCTGGTGATAAAATTGAAGAATAATGTACGAATATGTCTTCATTTTCTTTGTATTCAATAAATCCAAATCCTTTTTCATTATTGAACCATTTTACTTTTCCTTTCATAACTTAAATCTCCCTTCTAGTAATTCCCTTACAATTTTATTATAAAATAGTTAAGCTTATATTGCAAGAAATTTGATTCGACAAAATTCGACATTTTTAACACCTTAAACAAAAAATAAAACATATTTTCATATGTTTTAATTTGTTATACATTTTTTTAATACAGAAACATTTTTAGCTTGATATCCTTTATCTGTTTCTACAATTTCATAACTAACTATGTCACCTTCATTCAATGTTTTATGACCTTTTTCAATTATTGAGGAATAATGTACAAATATATCTATTCCATCTTTATATTCTATAAATCCAAAGCCTTTTTCATCATTAAACCATTTTACTTTTCCTTGCACTATAATGCTCCCTTCTATATAGATATTTTTAATCATATCACTTAATCATATAAAATGTTCACTATTTGCTTAAAACAAACCTTACAACGTTTGAAAATAAAATTATAAGTTATTTTTTGTTTTTATTATATTTTTTAAGCATCAAAATTATTTATTAAAGATATATTTTAATATTACTATGTTCTAACATGCTATTCTAATAATCGAGGGCGGTAGTGTGAAAAAAGTAGTAATGAATTATGCAATGAACATAATAAAAAATAACAATAATTATGATGAAGAACAATTGGCAATTATACGATATGGTTTAGAAGGATTATATTTAACAATAACAAAATTAATTATTATATTATTACTTGCTTTTATATTAAATTTACTAAAAGAAGTAATTATATTTCTAATCTTATACAACATTATTAGAATGCCATCATTTGGATTACATGCTACTAAAAGTTGGATCTGTTTATTGTCTTCAACAATAATATTTATAGGTTTTCCTATTATCTGTAGATATTTATATATAACAAATTATTTTAAAGTTATTTTAGGTTTAACACTAGTCTTATTTATATACAAGAATGCTCCTGCAGATACATATAAAAGACCTATTATTAATCAAAAAAGAAGAATATTTTATAAATATTGTTCCACATTTATAGCAATAATTTTTATATTTTGTTCTATGTTGATAAATAATAACTTTATAAGTAATTGTTTTATATTTTCATTATTTGTGCAATCATTTATGATAGCACCTTCAGTATATAAGTTATTTAATTTACCATATAATAATTATTTAACTTGTTTAGTAAATAATAATATTTAAATACAAATTGTATTTGAATATAAAGAGTAAAAGGAGGTATGTTGTATGGCTTTTGTAGCTTCTTTATTAGCAACAGTTGGATCATTTGTTGCATCAATGGGTAGTCAAGCTTGTTTTTTAGTTTTTATCGATGAACCAGAATGCCCAAAAAGTTTAATTAAATAAATATTTAAAAATGTAGAATTTCAAATTCTACATTTTTATTTTAACTATTTGAGTAAATATACTATTTACAACTCTCATTTCATTATAAATATTATCATTTTCATTAACTATTTTTCTTAATAAATTTAATCCATAACCATGTCCTTCTTCTTTAGTTGTATATCCCTTTTCATTAATTTTATTAATATCAATATTTTCCTTAATCCTATTTGAAACTTCTATAAAAAATAAATCATCAACGTACATAGAAATTATAATTTCTCTATCCTTTTTATTAAATTTTATAGTTTCCTCTATAGCGTTATCTACTATTATCCCAACAATTCTACATATATCATAATTCATTTTGGATGAAATGTTGGCTAAGTCTATTCTTCTTACTTGTGTACTTACATCTAATATAACTTCAATATTATTTTCTTGCATTAAAAGCATCTTTTGATAAATGAGGCCTTGTAACCCACCTGATGGAATTCTCTTTGCTTTTGTATATATAACTTCGTTATCTTCTCTTTTTTCTTTTATAATTTCATCAATATAATCGAGTGCTTTTTCATCATTTTTTTCTACCATTGATTTTATAACTAATAATTGATTCTTATTTTCATGATTATTAATTCTTTGATAATCCAACATTTTTTCATATTCATTTAAATTAGATAATAATATTCTATTTTCATTTTTAAATTTTTGATTTTCTATGCTCTTATTAATTGCATAATATATAATACAACAATATATTATTGCAAAAATTGTATTTATTACCATTAACATTTTATAATCGATCTTAGAATAAACAATTATTAGTATAATATTTAAAGTTGTAATTAAAATTATAAATAATATATATTTCAAATAATTATTGCATTCCAAAATTATAAACAAAAGTTTTTTGATAAAATTCTTAAATATTGGAATTTTTAATAAACAAATTGCAATTAATGAAATTAAAATATTAGACCATAAATGTCCTCTAACATTATTAATTATATCATTAGTGTCTATATTGAAAAAAACAAATAAAAATATAGTAAAAATTAATTCAGAAAAAAACATTATAAATTGTGTTAATATACAACTAATAATTACTTTTTCTTTATCGTTAAAAAATATTAATAAACTACAAATAACCAACAACAAAGTATTAAATATAAATAATA
>CAMLWC010000021.1 GCA_946488855.1 uncultured Mycoplasmatota bacterium | reverse complement strand
ATATTAAATCAATAAGAAAATCAAAAGGACTTTCTCAAGAAGAACTTGCTATAAAGTTACATGTTGTTAGACAAACAATTTCTAAGTGGGAGCAAGGATTATCAGTTCCTGATTCGGAAATGTTGATTTCAATATCAGAAGTTTTTGAAACTCCAGTAAGTAGTTTATTAGGTGAAAATATTATTGAATCTAAAGTTGATGATTTGAAAGTAATTTCTGAAAAATTAGAGATAATAAACTTACAACTATCTGAAAGGAAGAATATGAGAAGAAAAATAGTTCGTTGGTTACTAATTTCTTTGTGTGTAATCATAATATTAGTTTTTGTATTTTTATTATTATTAAATAGTTTTTATTTAAGTTGGGATTATAATAATCCTGAGAAAGCGGTTTTAGGAGTTACTTTACATTTATTTGAATGGCTATTTATAAGGATAGCACCAATTATTCTTATTGGATTATTTATCGGAATTATTTTAACTAGAAAGAAATCTTAAAATTGTTATATTTAAAATTACTTTATATTAAAATATAGAGTAATTTTTTTATTTATGATATAATCAATTAAAATAGTAATTTATTAAAGGAGTATTTATGATATAATCAATTAAAATAGTAATTTATTAAAGGAGTATTTATGAAGTTAATAATTGAAGGATTAAAGAAAAATTTTGAAAAAAAAGAAGTTTTAAAAGATATAAATTTTGAATTTGAAAAAGGAAAAATATATGGTTTATTAGGTAGAAATGGAGCGGGTAAAACAACTTTATTTAATTGTTTAAATGAAGATTTACCTGTTGATGCTGGTAAGTTCTTTTTAAAAGATAAAGAGTTAAGAAAAATAGAATCAGATGATATCGGCTATGTTTTATCAACTCCTAATGTACCAGAGTTTTTAACTGGAAGAGAATTTTTAAAATTTTTTATTGAAATAAATAAAAATAGAATAAAAAATGAAAAAACTATCGATGAATATTTTGACTTTATGAAAATAGATAAGGATGATAGAGATAAATTATTAAAAGATTATTCACATGGTATGAAAAATAAAATGCAAATGTTAGTAAATATAATTGCTAATCCTAGTATTTTATTGTTTGATGAACCATTAACATCTTTGGATATTGTCGTACAAGAAGAAATGAAACAAATGCTTAAAAGTATTAAAAAGAATCATATCATAATTTTTTCAACTCATATTATTGAACTAGCTTTGGATTTATGTGATGAAATAGTAATTTTAAATAAAGGAGTTTTAGAAAAAATAGATAAGAATGATTTGAATAATACTAAATTTAAGGATAAAATTATAGAAGCATTGAAGGAGGAATAATATGTTTAAAACTTTTATTACATCCTTTAAATTAAAAAATACATATCGTGTTAATAGTATTATATATTCTTTAAAAGGACTTCCAGTAATTAATAAAATCCTTCCTAATAGTTTATATAAAAACAAATTTTTAAAAATATTTGGTAATATAATTAGTATTTTATTTGAAATAATAGGTACATTTTTATGGAAAGGATTATATGTTTGGTTAGTACTTGGTTCTATGACTTTTGCTTATAAAACTAATCCAGTAAATACATTTTTACATTTATTTGTATTTGCAACTTTAATAGGTGGAATATTAAACACATATATGCTAAATCCTACTAAAGATAAATATTATGCGATTGTTTTAATGAATATGGATGCAAATACTTTTGCAGTAACAAATTATTTTTATTCAATGTTAAAACTTATAATAGGATTAATACCATTTACAATTATTTTTGGATTAATGTTAAACGTTCCATTATTAATATGTATATCAATGCCATTTTTCGTAGCTATGATTAAAATTATTGTAATAGGTATATTTTCTATATCTGATTTTAAAAAGAATAGAGTTGTTAAAAATGAAAATTTGCCAACTAAAAAAGTTTGGATATTACTAGCTTCACTATTATTATTAGGATTTGGACTACCATATTTAGGTGTTGTAATTAATCAAATTATTTATATTGTTTTATTTTTAATAAGCATTGTTTTTGTAATTATTGCATTAAAAGAAATAATAACATTTAAAGATTATAAAAAAATGTACAAATTACTTTTAACAAATGAAAATGTTTATGCTGTCCAAAATGCAAATAGTACTAAAATGATTAAAGAAAATATTGCTAAAAAAATTGAATATAATGGAGATATTACAAGTAATAAAACTGGTTTTGCATATTTTCACGAATTGTTTGTAAAAAGACATAGCAAATTATTAACAAAAGCAATAAAAAAACAAACAATAATTATAATAGGAATTTTTATTATATTGTTTATAGTAATATTTTTAAACCCTACTTTAAAAGAAGAATTGAATAGTTTACCACTTATATATTTACCATATTTTGTATTTATAATGTATATGTTAAATAGAGGAACAACAATAACCCAAGCAATGTTTATGAATTGTGATCATAGTATGTTGACATATCGTATCTATAGAACACCTGATGTAATTTTAGGAATATTTAAAGAAAGGTTGAAAACTTTAATATTACTTAATTTAGTGCCTGCTTTAGCTATTGCAATAGGTCTTGTACTTCTTTTATATTTTACTGGTGGAACAAGTAATTATTTAAATTATTTTATAATATTTATATCTATTATTGCTATGTCAATATTTTTCTCTGTTCATTATTTAGTTATGTATTATCTTTTACAGCCATATAACATAAATACTGAAATAAAAAGTAGTACTTATACTGTTGTTCAATGGATAACTTATTTTGTTGCATATTATCTTATAGGTAAAAAGATACCAACATTATATTTTGGCATATTAATGATTGCTTTTTGTATAATTTATTCATTAATTTCATTGTTTATTGCTTATAAATATGCGCCTAAAACTTTTAAAATTAGACAATAATATTGGAGAAAATATGAAAACAAAAAATTTAATAGCACCTTGTGGCATGAATTGTGCATCATGTCAAGCATACCAAGGAAAAGGATTAAAGTGTTTTGACTGTGGCAATATGAGCAAAAGAAAATCTTGATTTTATAAAAAATAATGGCTTACGAGATTTTTTTGCAATATCAAAATAAAAAATATAAATGTGATAAATGTGGATATTTAAAAACAGTTCATCAAAAATATTGTCTACATTGTTCCAATGATATAAATAAAGAGGTATAATTATGAAAAATAATATTTCAATAAATATAAATTATATTGAAGAATATAAAAATATAATGAAAAATACAAATTTACAAAAAGGTTATCAAGAGATTATTAAGTTGTTTAGATATTTAAAAATATATTTTGAAAAAGAAATGCCATAATTTAAATTTACATCTAATATAGTTGAAAACAATATGGATTATTCTTATTTTCAATTTACAAATGATAAGTTAAAGAAAAATAAACTAAAAATTGTTTTTGTATTTATTCATAAAGAATTTAAATTTCAAATATGGTTATCAGGGATAAATAGAAATATACAAAATATTTATAAAAATACAAAATACAATTTATCAATTAATCCAAATAAAACTGATTATATTTTATCTAAAGATTTAAATTTAAATTATAATGACTTAAAACAATCATTAATTTATTTAAAAAAAGATGTATATTCATTTATAAATGATATAATTAATAATGAATGAAAGGACTATTATGAAGAAAAATAGTATTATAGAAATTAAAAATTTAACTAAATATTATGGAAAAATAAAAGGTGTAAAAAATTTAAATTTAGAATTAAAAGAAGGAGAAATATTTGGTTTTATTGGGCCAAATGGTGCTGGAAAATCAACTACTATTCGTTCAATAATGAATTTAATTAATAAAACAGAAGGTTGTGTATTAATCGACGGAATGGAATTTAACAAAGATGACGTATCAGTAAAAGAAAAAATAGGATATTTGCCAAGTGAAATTAATTTATATGATGATTTTACGGTAAAAGAGATGTTAGATTACCATGAAAGTTTTTATAAAAAAGATATTCATAAAAAAAGAACTGAATTAGTAGAAAAACTTAACTTAGATGAAAAAAAGAAAATTGAGGATTTATCATTAGGAAATTTAAAAAAGCTTGGAATAGTTTTAGCACTTATGCATCAACCTAAAATATTAATACTAGATGAACCTACAAGTGGCTTAGATCCTATAATGCAAAATATTTTTTATGATATTTTAAAAGAAGAAAAGAAAAAAGGAACTACAATTTTGTATTCAACACATATTTTAAGTGAAATATCAAAAATATGTGATAGAGTTGGGATTATTAAAGATGGCAATTTAATTAAAATTGAAAAAATTGATGAAATAATTAAAAATAATCTAGTTTTTGTAACGATTACTTCAAATGAGGTTAATAAAATTATTGATGATTTAAAAATTGAGATTATATCTAAAGAAAATAACACTATAAAATTTAAAAATAAAAGTTCCCATTGTGAATTAATTAAACAATTAGCTAGTTATGAAATTGAAAAAATATTAATAGAAGAACCTACTTTAGAGGATATTTTTCTTCATTATTATGAAGGGGAGGAGTAATTTATGTTTAAAAGAGAAATGAAAATAAATTTCAAGAGTTTTTTGATATGGACACTTATTCTCATAATATTGTTTTTAGTAGTTTTTCTAATGTATCCGTCAATTATGAATAGTGAAAATATTCAAATGATGAATGAAATGTTAAAAGTTTTTCCCGAAGAAATGTTAAAGGCTTTTAATATGGATATATCAAATATTGATACAGCTTTTGGTTGGCTTAAAACAGAAGGATTTGTTTTTGTTTTGTTAATCACAGGTATTTATAGTGGTATATTAGGATCAAATATTTTATTAAAAGAAGAAAATGATAAAACTATAGAATATTTAAATAGTTTACCAGTCACAAGAAAAAATATTGTAATTAGTAAAATTTTATCATCAGTTATATATATAATGTTAATGATATTAATATTAGGATTGTTTAATTTTATAGGTTTATCTATAATTGAAGATTTTGATAAAAAATTATTTGTTCTTTTAAGCATAACTCCATTATTTTCATCTCTTGTTATATTTGCTTTGTGTTTATTAATATCAACTTTTACACATAAAACTAGAAAAACTTTAGGAATTAGTTTAGTAATTGTGTTTGTAAGTTATTTTTTACAAATAATTTCAGAAATGAGTGAAACAACAGAATTTTTAAAATATATATCTATATTTACATTAGCAGATATTAGGAATGTAATTACTGATATAACGATTAATCCTATTATGATTTTATTAACTATTATATTATTTGTGTTATTTACTATTATGACAATAATTCATTATAACGAAAAAGAGCTAATTTAAAATTTTGAACTAATAAGCTAGTTCTTTTTTTATATACATAAAAAATTATAATTTTATTATTTGATAGTATGTAGCTAAGTTGTCGAAATATTATATAAATGATATAATTGATGCATAAACAATTTTGTTTTAATTATATTGGAGGTAGAATAATGAAAAAGAAAATACTTTTAATTACAATAATTATTATAATAATATGTTTAATTTTGTATTTTCTTTATATTTTTAATTATATTCCTCATAAAAAATATTCTAATAATTATTTTGATATTGAAAATTATATAAGTTATTTTGATATGGATAAAGATGGTATAGATGATCAAACTGATATATTAAATAGTGTAAGAGAATATATCAGTACTAAACCTAAATATAAAAGTAAATATTATGCTAATGGTTATCCAGACGATGGATATGGTACGTGTGTTGATGTAGTTGCTTTTGGTCTTTTAAATGCAGGTTATGATTTAATGAATTTAGTTAATGAAGATATAAAATCAAATAAAGATCAATATGATATTGATGTTATTGATAAAAATATTGATTTTAGAAGAGTTGATAATTTAAAAGTGTTTTTCAAAAATAATGCTATATCTTTAACTTTGGATGTTAATGATATAAAAAATTGGCAAGGTGGAGACATTGTTATATTTGAAAATCATATTGGAATTATATCAAATAATAGAAATAAAAAAGGAATTCCATTTGTGATTCATCATGCTAGTAAATATCAATTATATTATGAAGAGGATATATTAGAACATAGAAATGACATTGTAGGTCATTATAGAATGAGTTAGGTGATTATATGAAAGTAGCAATTATTTATTCAAGTATTACAGGAAATACTAAATTATTAGCTGAAACTATTAAAAGTGAAATAAAAGAAGAAATAGTTTATTTTGGTAAACCAATAAATGAAGAAATTGATGCTGATGTTTATTTTATTGGCTCTTGGACTAATAAAGGTGATGCAGCAAATGATATTATTAATTTTTTAAAGAATTTAAAAAATAAAAAAATAGTTTATTTTGGAACAGCAGGTTATGGTGGAAGTACTGTTTATTATGATACTTTATTTAGTAGAGTAAAACAATATATTGATTCTTCTAATACAATTGTAGGTCATTTTTATTGCCAAGGAAAAATGCCAATTCAAGTTAAAGAACGATATATAAAAATGATAACTGAAAATCCAAATGATAAAAATTTAAAAGTAAGTCTTAAAAATTTTGAAGATGCTCTTACTCATCCAGATAAAAAAGATTTAGAAAATGTTAAAAATTGGATAAATGAAACTTTCACGGAGATGAAATATAACAATGAATAATAAATTTAATTTGATTTATAAATTGGTATTTGAATTAATTTTTATAGGAATATTATTTTTTGCTTTTATAAATAATAATATTTTTCTTAATCTTATATTTTTACCTTTTATAATCTGTATATCAGGTGATGTTGTAAAAAATATACTTTTATTAAAAGGAGAAAATGTAAATAATAAATTGTTTGAAAAAATATTTATTATAGGATTTTTATCATTTGTTTTTCTATTTTTAATAGTATGGACAGGGCTATCTATTTTAAGTAAAGATTACTCATTAATAATAGTATCTATTCCTTTCTGGTTAATTGGTGTTTTTTTAGTAAGAAAAAAATTACTTGGAAAAGAAACAAAGTTATTTAAAAAATTTAATTTTAAACAAGTATTTCCTTATTTATTTTTAAGTTTATTTATTTTAATCGGAATTGTTATGTTATATTTTGGAATAAGCAATTCACTTAAAAATTTAAGCAAAACTAGTAATTATGTAGAAATTATTGGTTATTTTGTTGATTATGAAATATATAATAGTGATGAAGATGGAACTACTTATAAATTGATATATTCTTATAATGTTAATAATAAAGAGTATACTGTTTCAACTGATTATGGAACTAATATGATTCCAAAAGAAGGTAGTAGTAGAACTATTAAATATAATCCATCTAATCCTAGTGAGGCAATTATATCAGGTGGTAGTAGTGAATTAGTTTTATTATTAATAGGCATTATGTTTACAATGATTCCATTTGCTATGCTTATAAATATGTCTCCTAAAATCAAAGAAAAACTTGATAATTTAAATTTTAATTTGACAACATTATTAATAGGGACTGTGTTTTTAATAATTGGTTTTATAGCCTTATATATGATGACAGGTACATTTTCAATTATAGAAATCTATAAATCATTTAGTTTAAATTATTTAATACCATATTTAATCTTATTAATGTTTATAATTGTAGGAATTTTATTAATTATAGGAAGTTTTAAAAGAAATAATGAATAATTTTATAATTTATCCACAAATTAATTATGGAGGGAATTTATGGATAAAAACGAAATTAATGTATTAGACGAATTAAATAAAGGTGCTTGTATGGGAATGGATGCTATTCATTTTGTATTAGATAAAGTAGAAGACGAAAAATTAAAAAATGTTTTAAATGAACAATATGAAAAATATAAATCTATATCTAATAAAATAAATGAATTATATCCTAGCGATAAAGAACCGCATGAAACAAATGCAATTAACAAAGCTTTAACTTGGTATGGAGTTGAAATGAAAACTCTTATGGATAATAGTTCTTCTAAAATAGCAGAATTACTACTTCAAGGAACTAATATGGGAATTATTGAAGGTAGAAAATTATTAAATCATAAAGAAATTGATGGAAAAGTTCACAAATTAGTTCAAGAATATGTTGATATGCAAGAGTCTTCAGTAGAAAAATTAAAACAATTTTTATAGAATAAATCGATATTAAAAGTAATAAAATATAATGGTGATATAATGAAAATTAATTTTAAATCATTATTATTATGTATCATTATTACTTTTTTTATTGGTAGTTTTTTCTCTTTATTTATAGGTAGTAATTCATATGTTGATTTAAATAAAGCAATCGATGTTCCTGGTTATATTTTTCCAATTGTTTGGAGTATTTTATATTTACTAATGGGAATATCATTATATATTATTTATGAAAGTTATGGATATAATAAAAAAAGTGCAATAAGAATTTATTTTTTGCAATTGTTAGTTAATTCTTTTTGGACTTTAATATTTTTTGGATTTAAATTATATTTATTTGGTTTTATTTGGATTTTATTGTTAATTATTTTAGTCATAATTATGATTATTAAATTTTATAATATTAATAAAATAGCAGGATTAATGAATATTCCATACTTATTTTGGTTAATTTTTGCTGGATTTTTAAATTTATCGATTGTAATTTTAAACTAGTAATTATTGTAAATTATAAATGATTGTTTTTGGAGAATAATATAAATGTAGTCTATGTTAGAAAAGGAGATGTCTGATGTTTAAAAAAGCACTTATTTCTCTTCTTCTATTCATTCCAAGTGTTGCTTTAGCTTATTCAGACTACATTTATGTTGGCGGTGAGAATATCGGTATTGAATTAAAGGCTGACGGTGTAATGGTAGTTGGTTTTTACAAAGTAAATGATACTTATATTGCTAGCGAAGCTGGATTACAAATTGGTGATAGAATAACTTCTATAAACAATGAAAAAGTTAGTTCTATCTATGATTTGACTAATAAAATTAAAGCAAGTAATGGTAATATAAATATAACTTATGTAAGAGATAATCAAATTAAAACAACTACTTTAACTTTACCAAAAGAAAATGATACTTATAAAACAGGTATCTATGTTAAAGATAGTATTACTGGTATTGGAACATTAACTTATATTGATCCAAATACAAAATTATTTGGAGCATTAGGTCACGAAATAATTGATAGTAGAACTGGTCAAATATTAGATATATCTGGTGGTAGTATATATGAATCAACAGTAACTGATATTGAACCAAGTTCTAATGGAATACCAGGTGAAAAGAATGCTCAAATAAACACAGAAAAAATAAATGGTACCATTTTTGAAAATACTATTAAAGGAATATTTGGTAATTATACTGACGAATTTGATAATTCAAAACTTTATAAAGTTGCTAAACCTGATGAAGTAAAAAAAGGTAAAGCTACAATTCTTACTGTTTTAGAAGATGATGTAGTAAAAGAATATGAAATTGAAATTACTAAAATAAGTAAAAATCAGGATACTAAAAACATATCATTTAAGATAACAGATTCTGAATTACTTCAAAAAACAAATGGTATAGTGCAGGGGATGAGTGGTTCGCCTATTATTCAAGATGACCACATAATAGGTGCGGTTACCCATGTCGTTGTTGATAATCCACATAAAGGTTATGGTATATTTATTACTAGTATGTTAGAAGAAGGAGAAAACTAAGAGGATATTTCCTCTTTTTAATTTGTGTTAAAATATTTAATATGTTATAATAAGTTTGTTGGTGATATTGTGAGAACAAAAATAATTAATGAAGAAATATATTTACCAGAACCTGTTGGAAAACAGCCTAAATATTGGATATGTGCTTATGGAAAAAGATATTTGTTTAAAATAGGAACATTTAAAAGTGATGGTTCACCAGTATATAACGATGTTTCTGAATGTATGGCTGCTGATATTGCGAAGCTTTTAGATATACCAGTTGCTGATTATTATTTATGTGAAAATGACGGAGTAAAAGGTGTTTTAAGTTATGATTTTTTAGATAATGACTTAGAAGGACCTAAAAAAGAAGAATTTATCGATGGAGTAACCTTAATAAATTTAATAGATCCAGGTTTTAAAAATACTAGTTTAATTAACCCTAAAACTCATCAATTATATACAGCAGATTTAGTTATTCAATCTGTTTTAAAATACAATTTAATGCAAGATGTAATTAATATGTTTGTCTATGATTCTTTAATAGGTAATAGAGATAGAAATCCATCAAATTATGGGATAATTATTAATCATGAAAATAATTCTATTAGATTTGCTCCACTTTATGATAATTGTACTTCCTTAGGAATTTCAATGGTAGAGCATAGATTAAGAGCATGTGTTGATGAATTTGGTAATATCGTAGATGAAGAAAATTTAAATTTAGTTATTCATAAACATATAGTAGGTAAAGTAACATTAGATAGATTTTTGCAATATAAAGAAAAAAGGGTATGGGATAATTTAGAATCTAAAAGAATTATGGACTTGATAGATAGTAAGAAAAAAGAATTGCTTGTTTTAGTAGAAGAAGGAAAATTATCAAAATATGAATATCATAAATTATTAAATAAGGTTGGTGAAGGTTATCGTAAATATGATGTTTCGACATTAGAATATCAACAAATGATAAGTTATTTAACTGCATTTTATCCTGAATTAATTGAAAGTATAATTTTAAAAATAGAAAATAGTATAACAAAAGAAAATGTAGACAAATTATTTGATTATTATAAAGATGAATTGCCAATCGATAGGCTAAACTTTGCTAAAGAATTAGTTTTAAGAAGAGCTAAATGGATTGTTGAATATTATAAAGTTAATAAGTATGAAAGTAGAGGTAAGTTGTTATGAATGAAGTATATTTGTTATGGGAATCTTATTTATCCAATAAATTAATACCAATAGGTGTTTTAAAATATTTAAATAATAAATATCTATTTCAGTATTTAGCTTCTGCCAAAATAGCAATTAACGAAGGATGCTTTTTACCATTTCCTTATACTGAAGATATATTATATTTTGATACTTTACCAAATTTTTTTGAACAAAGAATATTAAAAGGTGATTTTAATAGTTATAAATTTGATTTAAAGAAAGAAAACAATAAATTAGACTATTTAGTTTTTAGAGATTCAATTAAAAATAGTGATAATTTTAGAATTATTAGTGAAGATAAATTTCAAAAAATGATTTAATATAAAAAGAGGATTTTTTCCTCTTTTTATATTAATACTAATGATGCTAATGTTGATATCACCATAATTGCTAACATAACAATAGCCATTATTTTTCCTACTTTTTCACTCTTCAATTCAATCACCTTAATTAATTATACTATATTTTTAATAAAAAAGGAATATTTTTGTTAAAATTTAATATTCTTAATTAGGTGAAAGATATGGACAAACTAAAAATAAAAGTAGATAAAAAAATATTTGTATTTTTATTAGTATTAATGATTGTGGGAATAACAATGGGCTCTATATTAGTAACAATTTTAAATAGTTCAGATAAAAATTTAACGATAGAATATATAAATGATTTTGTTAATAATGTTAAAGATAATAAATTGGATTATTTATTTGTATTAAAAAATAATTTGTTTTCTAATTTATCATATATCATATTAATATGGTTATTAGGGATTTCTGTAATTGGTTTACCCATTATGATTATCATGTTTTTTAGTAAATCATTTATATTAGGTTTTAGTATTGGAGCAGTTTTAGAAACATTTAAAGCAAAAGGTATTATATTTAGTTTAGTATATGTATTTCCTGGACAAGTTATTAATTTATTATTTTTATTACTTTTAATGATGTATGCAATGAGTTTTTCATTTAAATTAATATATGTGATATTAAAAAAGCAAAGTTTAGATTTTAAATTAGTTATGAATCGATATTTTAAAATATTTTTATTAGTATTAATTGTTAATTTATTGATGACTTTATATGATACATTTTTAATGCCTAAATTAATAAAATTGATTATTCCTTTTATTATGTGATATAATGAATTAGGTGAATTTTATGAAAGTTGTAGTTGGTATGTCAGGTGGAGTAGATAGCAGTGTTGCTGCTATATTACTTAAGGAACAAGGATATGAAGTAATTGGTTTATTTATGCGAAATTGGGATGCTTCTTTAAATAATGATATATTAGGGAATCCTACATTAAATAATAATATATGTCCTCAAGAGCAAGATTATAATGATGCCTTGGAAGTTTGTAAAAAAATAGGTATTCCATTACATAGAATAGATTTTGTTAAAGAATATTGGGACTATGTATTTACTTATTTTTTAGATGAATTAAAAAAAGGTAGAACTCCTAATCCTGACATAATGTGTAATAAATATATTAAATTTGATATGTTTGCTAAAGAAGCTATTAAATTAGGTGCGGATTATATAGCAACTGGTCATTATGCTAGAATGGTTGATGGTAAATTATTAAGAGGAGTAGATATTAATAAAGATCAAACTTATTTTTTATCACAAGTATCTAAAGAACAATTAAAAAATGTTTTATTTCCAGTAGGTCATTTAAATAAAAAAGAAGTAAGAGAAATAGCTAGCAAATATGATTTGATAACTGCTAATAAAAAAGATTCAACTGGTATTTGTTTTATTGGTGAAAGAAATATAACTAAATTTTTAGAAAATTATTTGCCTAACACGCCAGGAGATATAGTTAATATTGAAACTAATGAAGTTATTGGCAAACATATAGGTTTAATGTATTATACAATAGGTCAAAGAAGAGGTTTAAATATTGGTGGTTATGAAGATAGAATGTTTGTCGTTGGTAAAGATTTAAGCAAAAATATTTTATATATATCTTTAGGCAATAGTGAATACTTATATAGCGATTCGTGCATTGTAACTGATATTAATTGGTTGGGTAATGAAAAAATTAATAAATGTACTGCAAAATTTAGATATCGTCAACCAGACAATGAAGTTGAATTAGAATTTTTTGATGATTATATCTTAGTTAAATATCCACAAAAAGTTAAATCTGTAACACCAGGTCAAGCATGTGTATTTTATGATGGTGAGCAGTGTCTAGGTGGTGGAATAATTAAAGAGGTAAGAAAAAACAATGAAAAGCTTTGGTATTTATAAAGTTTTATTCATTGTTTTTATTTTTTCTTCTTCATTAGATAATAATGATTCTTTTAAATGTTTATATTCATTAATTTCTTGTCTTATTTTATTTATTTTTTCGTAATTTTCAGATTTATTTTGTTTTTTATCAGGTATATTATTTGCTACAACTGATTTTTTCTCATCTTTTATTAAATCAATTTTATAATATTCTATTGCTGTAGCGAATTGTAATATATTTGTTAAACCTATTAAAATTATTGGTATATTAACTGCACTTTTTAAATATGTATAACATAATAAAATGTATAAAACAGTCGTTTTAAATTTCCCTAATAATGTTGATTTTGGATTATTATTTTTTAAATATGATTTTGTATTTATATATCCAATTATAAATTCTAAAATTATAGTTGAAATTATCATTAAAGGATTAGTTAATAATATTGGAATTGAAATACCTACTGCAAATAATTTATCACTTATCGCATCCAATTTCTGCCCATATTTACTGGTAGCATTCCATTTTCTTGCTAAAAAGCCATCAAAACAATCGGTTAATCCCAATATACCAGCTATAATAGCAGCACCTATAAAATTACCGAAAACAAATGAAGGTAAAATAATAACAGGGGCTAAAATTCTTGATTTAGTTAATATATTAGGAATCATAAGTTTAATTTTTTCTTTTTTGCTTTTTGCTTGATTAATTTTTTTTTGAAATTCTTTTTTATCTTTTTGAAATTCACTTATTGCATTTTTAATCATAGTTATCTCCTTTTTTTATATTTTATCATATTTTATTATTATTTAGTATATAATTTAGTGTATCTATATGATACATTTAGAAAGCTCGTAGGATTACGGCTTTCTTTTTTTATGTAAAAATGTGGTAAATGATATTTTTTAGTATACAAATTATGTCGAAAAATGTTATAATTATGTAAGGTGATGATATGAAACGATTAATTTGCTTATTAATTCTAATAGGTATTGTATTATCAATTTTCCCATTTATGATTGCAGCTACGAATGTTTATGGCATTGTTGAAACTGATAATAATTTGGGAGTACGTGTAAGAAGTGGTGCGGGAACTAATTTCAGTGTTATTGGAACTGGTTTTGGTGAAGGCGAAGTAGTTAAAATATTAGATGAAGTAGCAACTCAAGATAGTTCTACAGGTTGTGCAACTGGAAAGTGGTATAAAATAGAATATAATCAAGAAGATTATACTGAAGGTTATGTTTGTACTAGTTATATTGAAAAACGTGAAAGTACACCTGTTACAGAGTATTTAAAAGGTAAAATTAAATCTTCAATTGGTGTTATTGTAAGAGAGGGCGCTAGTACAAGTTATAGTTCTATTAGTGATGGATTAGCGAATGGTAGAGTAGTAACAATATTAGATACTGTCGATTCAGCTAATAGTAAAGATACTTGTGGAAGTAAAAAATGGTATAAAATATCTTATGCTGATAGTGATACTGGATATGGTTATGTTTGTACAACATATGTTGAATTAGTTGAAAGTACTGTTGATCCTAATTATGATTATGAAAAAGAATTAGCAAAATTTCCAGAAAGTTATCAAAAATATTTAAAAAAATTACATGAAGATCATCCATCTTGGAAATTTTATGCAATAGATACTAATTTAAAATTTGATAGTGTAGTAAAAGCACAGGCAACTGGTTCTAAAAGTTTAATTTGGACAAGTAATGAAGGTTGGCGTTCAACTAAAGAAGGTGCTTATAATTGGCGAACTGATACTTGGAAAGGATATGATGGTGCATCATGGAAAGCAGCAAGTGAAGGCATAGTTGCTCATTATTTAGATCCTAGAAATTTCTTAAATGAAACTAGAATATTTATGTTTGAGGATTTAACTTATCATGACTATCAAAATGAATCAGGTGTTCAATCAGTTTTGAATGGAACATTCATGTCTAGAACATTTAGTTATAATGGAGGAAATAAAAGATATTCAACTACATTTGTTGAAGCAGGACAATATTCAGGTGTTAGTCCTTATGTTTTGGCAGCCAGAGTAAAACAAGAGGTTGTTATTAGTGGTGGCAAACCAAGTGGTAGTGCGTCTGGTACTGTTTCTGGATATAAAGGATATTATAATTTCTTTAATGTTAATGCGTATGCGGCTAATGGTAATGATGCAGTTATTAATGGTTTAATTTATGCTAAAAAAAGAGGATGGAATAATCCATATATTTCAATTTTGGAAGGATCAGTTCATTTAGGAGATAATTATATATTAAGTGGGCAACAAACTTTATATTTTCAAAGATTTAATGTTAATCCTGCATCAGATAGTACAATTAATACTCATCAATATATGACTAACATTCAAGCACCATATTCTGAATCTTCTACAACTTATTCAGCATATGTCAAAAATGGTGACATTGATGAAGCAATAGTATTTTATATTCCAATTTATGATAATATGAAAGAAACTAATTATGCTCAACCAAATAAAGGAAATCCTAATAATTGGTTATCTAGTTTAAAAATAGATGGTAAATCTGTTACAGGTTTTGATGGTGAAATAACTTCTTATGATTACAATACTAAAAATAGTAGTATTAAAATTACAACAACTACTGTAAATAGTAAGGCTAAGGTTAGTGGTAATGGAACAATTAATTTAAATGATGGAATGAATAAATTGAATGTTGTTGTTACTGCAGCTAATGGTGATAAAAGAACTTATGTATTAAATGTTAATAAAATAACAGAAGAAATAGAAAATCCTACAACAATAGATGAAATAATTGATCAACTAAGTGTTAAAGTAAATGGAAATATAATGAGTGGTATTGAAATAGGGACAACTTATAGTTCATTTAAAGATAAAGTCTACAAATATAATAATCAAGCAACAGTAACATTAAGTGATGCTGATGGTAAAGTTAAAACAACTACTTTTGCAACAGGTGATAAGTTAATTATTACTATTGGTGAAGAAACTAAAACTTATGAAATATTAATTCTTGGTGATTTAGATGGATCTGGTGATGTAACCTTAGCAGATTTACTAGAAGTTCAAAAAATAATATTAGAAAAATCTAATATATCTGGCATTTATTTAAAAGCAGGGGATATAAATAAAGATGGTAAAATAGACTTACACGATTTATTATATGCTCAAAAGCATATCTTAGGCGATAAAATTAAACAATAGGAGGTATAAATGAAAAAATTTTTAATTTTATTATTTACAATGTTTATTTCGTTTTGTATTCCTGTAGTAGCTGATGCAGCAACTGCAAATATAAAAGTTACAACTAATCGTTCTAGTTTGATTATTGGAAATACTTTTACAGTAACTGTTACTGTATCTTCTTCTACACCGATGGCTAATTGGGAATTCAATTTGAAATATGATACTTCAAAATTATCTTTTGTTAAATCAGATCATGATTTTCATGTTGTAGGATTAGATATGACAGAAAAACAAAAGACTGCTTCATATACTTATACTTTTAAAGCCAAAGCATCTGGTACTGCTAGTATATCAATTAGTTCAGCTTCTGTAATGGGTTGGAATGGTGAAATGAATTTAAATAAAAGTGGTGCCAGTGTTAAAATAATGAGTCAAGAACAAGCCGAAGCAAATTATAGTAAAAATGATTATTTATCTAATTTGGAAGTAGAAGGTGCTACATTAAGTCCAAAATTTGATAAAAATACAATGGAATATACAGTTGAATTAGAACCAAATACTAAAAAAATTGTTGTTAATGCTACTAAAGAAGATAGTAAATCCAGTATATCAGGAACTGGTGAAATAGAAGTAAGTAAAGGTGCTAATAAAATAGAAGTTGTTGTAACTGCTCAAAAAGGTAATACAAGAACATATGTTATAAATGCAATAGTAAAAGAGTTAGATCCAATTGAAGTAACAATAGATAATAATACTTTTAGTGTTATACAGGAAGAAGAATTTTTACTAAAACCAAATGATTATTTCGAACAAACGACAACTTTAATTAATGGTAAAGAAGTTCCTGCTTTCTATAATGAATTAGCTAATATAACTTTAATATGTTTAAAAGATTCTGAAGGAAATACTAATTTTTATATAGTAAATGAAAATGAATATACGTTATATAATGAAATTAAATTTAATTCTTTAACAATTCAATTATTAGATATGGATAATTCATTAATACCAAAAGGATATAACGAAACAACAATTACTATTGGCGATAAAACTGTAACAGCATATAAAAAAGATGGTTATGAATATCCATTAATATATGGTTTAAATTTAGAAAATGGTATTAAAAATTTATATAAATATGATTCTAAGGAAAATACTTTACAAAGATATGAAGATGTAACTATTGATGATAATCTATATTTTAATTCTTTAGTTGGAATGTTTGGATTTATAATTGTTTCTTATATTATATTTATAGTGTTATTAATTAATAAAAATAAACAACAAAAGAATTTTTTAGATAAAACAATGAGGATGAATATAATAGATGTAAATAATAATACACTTGAAAATGTTTTAGATGTAAAAACTAAAAAACAGTTGAAACGTGAAAAAAAGTTAGCTAAAAAAGAGGCTAAAAAAAATAAGAATCAAGTTGTAGAAGAAACTGACAATAAAGAAAAAATGGCTAGTTTATAGTCATTTTTTTATTAAAAAATCTTTTATTTCTTCAGGATCTTTATCATTAAATATAATATCATAAATTAAATTAATAATTGGAATATTTACTTTTTTATTATCTAGTAATTTATAAATTGACTTTAAAGTATATAAACCTTCAATTGTAGTAGTGGATTTATATTGTTCAATTATTTCATTTGGAGTTTTTTCACCAATCATTTTACCAAATCTAAAGTTTCTACTTTTAATACTTGTTGCTGTCAATAATAAATCACCAAATCCGGCAAAAGATAAAATAGTATTTTTATCGCCATCTAAAGATTTAATAATTTCTTTCATATCGTGTAAAGCTTCTGTTATAAACATAGCTTGTGTTGATTCAGGTAATTCCATACCGTCTATCATACCAGCAGCAATTGCGATAATATTTTTAACAGCCCCACAAACTTCTATACCAACTACATCATCGGTTACACGCAATTTTAAGTATTTATTTTGTAAAGCTTTTATTACTACTTTTTTTGCATCTTCATTTTTAGTTGCTAAAGAAAGGCCAATTGGTACTTTTTTTATTATATCAACTGCAAAACTAGGACCAGATATAACTGCTATTTTATCAGTTTTAATATATTTTTTTACAACATCATCAACAAATAGACAAGTATCTTGTTCAATACCTTTACTTGCTATACAAATAGGTTGATTCTCATAATATTTATTTAGTTCTTTAGATACATTATCAACAAATCCTGCTGGTACTGCTATTATTATTAAATCTGTATCTTTAATTGCTTTTTCTAAATCATTAGTATATTTAAAATTATTTGGTAAAATAAAATCTGGTAAAACTCTGCTGTTTGTATGTTTTTCTTTTAACTCTTTTAATTCACTTTCAATTTTTGTCCATATTGTAATGTCATGGTTATTTTCATTAACCATTGTTGCTAAAGCTAATCCATATGCTCCAGCACCTAAAATTGTTACTTTCATATATACACCTCAATATCATTTTAACACATTTTGTCATTAATTTTACAAAAATCTACATTTTAATAAAGATATGTGTTATAATTTATATAGTTACTTGAGGTGATTATTTTGACTTTATTTATTTGTTTGTTGAAATTTAATTTAAAAGTAGTATATTTCTTTTTGAAGTTATTACCTACAAAAAATAAAATTGTATTCATTAGTCGGCAATCAAATAATCCTTCGATAGATTTTAAAATGATTGCGAGTAAATTAAAAAAATACCAAGTAGTAATGATAACAAAAAAAATAGAATCTGGATTTTTAAATTACATGAAGTATTATTTTAATTTGTATAAACAAATGTATCATTTAGCTACTTCTAAAGTATGCATAGTAGATTCATATTGTATACCAGTTTGTATACTTAATCATAAAAAAGACTTGCTAGTTATTCAAATTTGGCATGCAATGGGAGCAATAAAAAAATTTGGATATCAAACATTATTTAAAGATGCTGGAAGAAATGAAAAAATAGCTAAACTTATGTGTATGCATAAAAATTATGATTATGTATTATCTGGTTCTTTAAATATGATTGAACCATTTAGTGAAGCATTTAATATTGATAAAAATAAAATAATAGTAAATGGCTTACCAAGAGTAGATTATATAGTAAATAATAGAAAAATATTAAAAAATAAAATTAAAAATGATTACAGTGAGTTAAAAAGTAAAAAAAATGTTTTATATGTTCCAACTTTTAGAAGAAATGAACAAATAAAAATAGATGAATTAATTAATAATTTTGATTTTGAAAAATTTAATTTAATAATTAAACTTCATCCTTTAAGTAATACTAAAATAAATAATAGCAAAGTTTTAACGTGTCCAAAATATAATTCTCTTCAATTATTGACAATTGCTGATTATGTTATAACTGATTATTCGGCTATTAGTATTGAAGCAGTTAGTTTAGACATACCTATATACTTATATTTGTATGATTTTGATGAATATGTGGATAAAAATGGCCTTAATATTGATTTGTTTGAAGAATTTGGTAAATATGCAGTTAAAGATATTAAATCAATATTAAAAAATTTAAAAAAAGAAAAATATGATATGAATGTTATTTATAAATTTAAAGAAAAGTATTTAGATCCTGATTACGGAAATTATACTGATAAACTAGTTAAATTTATTAATGATAAAATAGGTGATTCTAATGAATAAAATAAAAAAAATGATAGTTGATATTTCTAAAAAAAATATTATTTTTAGAAA
>CAMLWC010000020.1 GCA_946488855.1 uncultured Mycoplasmatota bacterium | reverse complement strand
TAGATTAGTTATTTATCATAACTCGAAAAGTTCGAGCAGATTTCACTATGGGGCGCAATAAGGGATTCGAACCCTTGCATAACGGAACCACAATCCGCCGTGTTAACCCCTTCACCAATTGCGCCATTTATCAACAAAATAAGTTGACACATATAATATTAACAAATTTTTTTTATTTTTGCAACACCTTTTTGATTATTTTATCCAAATATAGTTATTTTACCCAAACTAAATGCCTATATATACATAGTATAAAATGGGAGGAAAAACTATGTACAATTATAACTATCCACCAAATTTTTATTTTGATGGAAATAATTTAAGAAATTATAAAAATGATAATTATTATCAAAATGATAATTTATTTAATCCATATGAAGGATTAATAAGAGGAAATTTATTTAAAAATATATATGATCCTTATAAAAATCAAAAGCCTTATGTTATTAAACCAATTAATGATCAGGCTAAAATGCTTACTGATATTGATAGTTTAGATTTTGCTATTATTGATTTAAACTTATATTTAGATATATACCCAGATGATAAGAATGCTATTGAACTATTTAATAAATATCGTAAAGAACAAAATGACTTATTATATAATTACCAAAATCAATATGGCCCTATTTTATTAAATAGTGATGCTTTAAACAATATTCCATGGATGTGGGATAATAGACCATGGCCTTGGGAAAATTAAGGAGGATTTTATGTGGAGATATGAAAAAAAATTAGAATATCCAATAAATATTAACAAAAAAGATTTAAGTTTAGCTAAAAGTATGATGGCTCAATATGGTGGACCCGATTCTGAATTAGGAGCAGCTTTAAGATATCTAAATCAAAGATATACTATGCCAGATGAAAAAGGGTTCGCATTATTAACTGATATTGGTACTGAGGAACTTGCTCATTTTGAAATGATAGCAACAATGATACAACAATTAATGAAAGGTGCAACTATCGAAGAATTAAAAGAAAATGGATTAATAGGTTACTATACTCAACACAAAGATGCTAATTTTCCTATAGATACAAGTGGAGTACCATTTACAAGTGCTTATATCGAAGCAACAGGAGATTACTGGGCAGATTTAGAAAGTGATATGGCTGCTGAACAAAGAGCAAGAGTAACTTACGAAAAATTAATGAATCAAACTAAAGATCCTGATGTTTTAGGGCCATTATCTTTTTTAAGACAAAGAGAAGTAGTTCATTATAATAGATTTAAAGAATTAAGAGATTATTATATAAATAAATTTAATAGGTGATTTATAAAAAAAGTAGTTCTAATATATGGTGGCAATTCTAGTGAACATGATATTTCTTGCAAATCAGCTAAAGAAATAATGGAAAATATTGACAAAAACAAATTTGATTTATATGGTGTTTATGTTATACCAAATAACGAATGGACTTATAAAAATAAAACTATAGAAAACATAATTGAATTTTTAAAGCAATTTGATATTGTATTTAATATAATTCATGGTAACACTGAAGAAGATGGTAAAATTCAAGGAATGTTAGATTTATTTAATATTAAATATATTGGTTCAAAATGCGGAGCTAGTTACATATGTATGGATAAAGAAAGAACTAAAGAAATATTAAAATATTATAATATTCCACAAGTACCTTTTCAAAACTATAAAGATAAATTAATAATTTCCTTTCCTGTTATTGTTAAGCCAGCTAGAGGTGGTTCTTCAATTGGGATTAATATAGCAAATAATAAAAAAGAATATAAAAAAGCAATTAAAGAAGCTTTAAAATATGACGATAAAATAATAGTAGAAAAATATATAAATGCAAGAGAGTTAGAAGTTGCTATTTTAGAAGATAAAAATCTAATAATATCAGATATAGGTGAAATTATAACAAATAATAAATTTTATGATTATGATACTAAATATATAAGTAATAATGCTAAAACAATTATTTCTGATATTCCTGAAAATATAAAAAAACAAATAAAAAAATATGCTAAACAAGTTTTTAAAATATTAGAATTAAAAGGATTAGCAAGAATTGATTTTTTCTATGATATAGAATATAACAAAATATATTTAAATGAAATAAATACATTGCCCGGATTTACTAAAATAAGTATGTATCCTAAGTTATTAAATAAATTTGAATACAAAGATTTAATTACAAAATTAATCGAAAATACATAAAAGATATCCTAATTTGGATATCTTTTTTCTAATATTTTATTATAAACAACTTCTTCTTCTTCATAAAATGGATCTAATTTTTTTAATGTCTCTAAATTACCTGATTTTTTGAAATCTTGTCTTCTTTGTAACAAATCAGTTTCAAATATATCATCATTTATCTCTAAGAAAAAATCAATTAAATAAAAGGCAAAAATATTATCATTTAAAAATCTTTCATATAAAGATTTAAAATTTAAATCTTCCTTCATAAATTCATCAGCAAGTATTTTATATCTTTTTTGCATTTCATAATCTAGCTTTAAATAAATAATAATTCCTTCATATACATTAGAAAATATATAACTATAAAATTGTTTAATTTTAAAATTATTATCATATTTTTCTTCTATCTTTTCTCTTAATGTATCAATTAAAAAATCATCTTCAGTTTCATAAAAAGTTGATTCACCATTATCATCTAATTGTATATAACAAAGTGAACTTTCATAAATATCAATTAGATCTTGAATCATTATCTCTGATTCTAACATCATAGTTGGATTAATATGATTTAAATAATTTATTATTTCAAAAGGATTTATTTGTCTAATTATATCAATTTTTTCTTGTTTTATAACTTCTTCTCTACAATTATTTTGAAATATATAATTTTTATTACTATAATCACAAAAATCTTCAATATAGTTAAATATATTACTATTTTTTTTCCACTTATAAAACATTTTTATAATATCCTTATAATTTAACTCTTCTAATTCTTCTATCGTTTTATTACAATCCAAAACATTTATTTCTTTTTCGATACAATATAAAGATAAATAATAAGAACTACTAGCAATAATAAGCATCATTATTCTTTTATAAAATGTTTTATCTTCGATAAAATTAAAATAATCAATTTGATCAAACATTTCTTCATATCTACTCGTATTAGTAGTCAAAAATAAAATTAATTCATTGCTTACCTTTTCTATTCTATCTCCAACTATATCTCTAATTCGTTCTGTTGTAAACAATAAAACATCATAACATGCTTCATAAATAGTATTATCCATTCCCCCACAAACTCCTTTACTTAAGTATATTATTTAATATATGGTTAAAACTAATTTTAATATCAGGAAATACTTCAATATCATTTAACTCTTCAAAAGAAAACCAAGCACAACGATCTATTTCATCATCTTCTATTACATTATCCTGATTTAATGGAACTCCAACATATGTAATATCCACATGTAATGACCCATCTTTCCCTCTATTTTTTTGAATTCCTAATGGTCTAATAAAATCGTCTTCCCTAGGAAATCTTTCACCTATTAATTTAACTCTGACACCAGTTTCTTCATATGTTTCCCTTAAAGCAGTTTCTTCTGGTGTTTCATTTTTCTCTATATGTCCACCAGGTTGAACCCAACGATTAAATTTCTTATGATGACATAATAAAATTTTAGAATCTACTGGATTAATAACAAAAACTGATGCACAAAATTCTCTTTCCATAAACTCACTTCCCTATAAGATAATTATAACATATTTTATTAAAATATATTCAATTATTTTCGTAAGCATATTGTCCACATAAGTTATTATGTGAAATAAAAATTACATTTATTTTTGTGTTATTTTATTTATAAAAATGGAGGTAGTTATGTATTTTAAAAGATTGAAAGATTTAAGAATCGATAATGATTATTTACAAAAAGATATTGCTAATATACTAAATATTAGCCAACAATATTATTCAAAATATGAATTAGGAAGTTTTACAATACCAACTGAACATCTTATTACATTAGCTAAATTTTATAATGTAAGTATTGATTATATTGTTGGATTGTCAGACGAAAAAAAATCACGTAAAAAATCGTGATTTTATTTATCTATTAAATGAATATTATCTAATAATATGCCTGTTCCTTCAACAACACAAGTTAGAGGACTTTCTGCTACAAATACTGGAACTTTTAATTCGTGTGCTAATAATTGATCAAATCCATCAATTAAAGCTCCTCCACCAGTTATAACAATGCCCTTATCAATTATATCAGCTGCTAATTCAGGTGGAGTTTGTTCTAATACATTTTTAGCAGTATGTATTATTATATAAACACTCTCTCTTAATGCTTCTTCTACTTCATCAGAACACATTGTAATTGTATGAGGTAATCCTGTTACTAAGTCTCTTCCTCTTACTTCCATTTTATCATTTTTATTACCACTATAAACTGTACCAATACTCATTTTAATTTCTTCAGCAGTTCTATCGCCTATTAATAATTTATATTTATCCTTAATATATTTCATAATATCGCTATCAAATACATTACCAGCTATTTTGATAGAAGAACTAGTAACAATACCGCCTAATGATAAAACAGCTATATCAGTTGTTCCTCCACCAATATCAATAACCATATTACCACTTGGTTTAGATATATCCATGCCAGCTCCTACTGCTGCAACTTTTGGTTCTTCCTCGATAAATACTTTTTTAGCTCCTGTTCTTTCAGCTGCCTCTTTAATAGCATTTTTTTCTACTTGAGTAATATTTGAAGGACAACATATTAATATTCTAGGACGTGATAAAAAACTTTTACCATTTATTTTTCTAATAAAATGATTCAACATAACTTCAGTTATTTCAAAATCAGCTATTACGCCATCTTTCATTGGTCTTATAGCTACTACTGAGCCAGGAGTTCTTCCCAACATTTCTCTTGCTTCACTACCAACAGCAAGAGGTTTTTTTGTTTCAGAATCCATAGCCACTACTGAAGGCTCATTTAATACTATTCCTTGTCCTTTTACATATATTAATACATTTGCAGTTCCTAAATCTATTCCAATATCTTTTGCAAACATTTTATCACTCTCATTTCTTAAATTATTATATCATGTTTTTACCATTTTTTTACATTAAATACTTTCTTTTTGTTGATTGTCCACCTCTTATATGTCTAACATCTGTATGATATTTTAAAATTTTTTCAACTTCTAAATAAAGTTTATTATCAATATCCAACAAACGCTCATGTAAATCTTTATGTACTGTACTTTTACTTACATTAAAAATTGAAGCCATTTCCCTTACCGTACTATTAGTTTTAATTATATAATTAGCTTCTTCTATAACTCTTTTTATAATGTTTTTATTCAATATAAACACCTCTAATTAAATATATCTATTAATTTAATAAATATACCTAAAAAAAGAGTTATTACAACTCTCCTAATTGTTTATCATAATAATCTTCTGGATTAACATTCTTACTATTATGAATTAACTCAAAATGAAGATGGTTGCCTAAATCTTTTGAAATATTAGATTCTCCACTTTTACCAATTACTTGTCCTTGTAAAACATTGTCTCCTTCTTTAACTAAAGTTTCACTTAAACTTTGATAAACACTTATTAGATTGTTATCATGTGTAACTTCAATAATTTTACCCAATAAATTATTTTCTTCTACTTTAGTTACTTTACCATCTAATATAGAAACAACATCAAATGTTTCTTTACTTTGATAATCAACACCACTATTTGGAATATATGTATTTTCATAATAGATTAATGAATTTTTTTGTTCTTCTTCTGTACCTTGATAATCATAAAAATGTCTAGCAATAATAATATCATCATTTAAATATGGTCGTGATATTACATTTCTTGTATTAACAACTGGTACCTCATCTTCTATTATTACATCATCAACATAAGTTGAATTATCATCTAATTTAGATGGACTAGATATCATTTCTAACATATAGATAGTTCCAATAATAGTTACGAAAGATAAAGCATATAAAGCATAAATAACTGGTTTTTTTAGTCTTCTTTTCATATTTTTCACCTCTAAAATAAGTTTGCTCAAATATGAAAATTTTATACATTAAATTTTTTTAATTTCAACTCCTTGATAATAATACTTCAATATTTCATCATATTTATATCCTTTTAAAGCCATGGCTTGCGCTCCATATTGACTCATCCCAACACCATGACCATAACCTTTAGTTGTAATATAAACTTTATTATTTTCTAATTTTATTGTAAAATGATTTGATTTTAAATTTAAATTAGTTACAACTTTACTTCCTTCTAAAGTAGTTCCATTTATTTTTAATTTTTTAACTCTTCCTGTACTTGTTGTACTTAATAATTCAATATTTATCGTTTCACTATAATTTAAATTTAATTTATTATAAAAATCTTCCAAACTAAATGTATAATTTACTTCATAAACAGGAGAAATTGAATCCCAAGTAGAAGCTACACTTCTTAAATAAGGAACTTTACTAGTAAATACTTCTTCACTATTTTCAGTAGCTCCAACACTAGTTGAAAAAAACATTGCATCAACTATATCTCCATCATATTCTAAGTATTCGTTAAATGTCTCTAAAACTGCTTGTTTAATTTTATTAATATTTGTAGTATAATCATCCTTCCAAACCTTTTGTAAATATTCATCATCTAAATAAACTTGATTCATTACTGTATCTACAACATCATAATCTTTATCTATACTATACTGCATTTTTTTCATAACATAACTTCTTGCTGCAACTGCTTGTGCTTTTAAAGCCTCAAGTTCAAATGATATTGGCATTTCACCAGCTAAAACACCAACTATATAATCTTCAAAAGGAACTTTAATTATTTCATCCTCCTGTTTTACTCTTACAACCATATTAGATGTATATTTAAATTTTATTTCCTCATCTTTAATAAATAAATTGACAATGATATAAGGAATAAAAATAATTAAGCATGTTAAAAGCAGTATTTTTTTCATAATATCATCTCCATTATTAAAATACTGCTATTTATATTAAATTATACTACTGAAATAAAGAAATCGTAAAAAAAGTTAACGACTAAATACGACAAAGCCATTGCAAGAAACATATATAATATTCTTGCTTGATAATATCTATTTTTTTTAAAAACATTATTTATATTTATACTATCTAATGCTAGAATTGAAAAAGGTAAAATTATCAAATACAAAATTGTTTTAATTGTCATAATTATCTATCATTTCTACTCTTCTTTGATGCTTTTCTTCTTTTGAAAAATCAGTAGTTAAAAATGTATCAATTATTTCTTTATAATTTGTAACATTTTCACTTAATGCTATTACATTAGCGTTATTATGACTTCTTGCTAAAAATGCTTCTTCTTTAGTTGTTACTTTAGCGCATCTTACTTTTTTTACTTTATTACATGCTATACTCATACCAATTCCAGTTCCACAGATTAATATTCCTAAATCTATTTTATTATCTCTAACACTTTCTCCTATTTTATAAGCATATTGTGGATAATCTACACTTTCTATTGAATTGGTTCCGAAATCAATTATTTGATATCTATCATTTAAATAATTTTTAATTTTTTCTTTTAAAATTACTCCTCTATGATCACTTGCAATTCCTATTTTCATTTTCAATCTTCCTCTCTATTTAATTATATCACAATTTTGATTTAAATTATGATATAATAATTTAAAAGGATAGTGATTTTATGAATAAGGCAACAATAAATATAATTGTTAAAATTTTTTGTTTTAGCATTCCAATGTATTTTATAGTTATTTACATTTACAAATTAAATTTAAGCAATAATATTATAAAGAACATATTCTTCTGGTTCTTTTTGTTTTTATTATTAATAAACATAATTATATCTTTTATAATTGGCAATAGTTATCAAAAATTAAAAAAAACAAAAAAATATAATCGTAACTTAGATAATTTATTATCACCAGAAAATGCTTGTACAATAATGTCAAAAAAATTTAATTTTAACAATTTTGTAATGACTATATTACTAAATATGCATTTACAAGGAAAAATTAATATATGTAAAGACAAAATAATAATTAAAAATTTTTCAATTCTTACAAATATACAAAAACTTATTTTTAACATTTTATTAAATACAAATAATTTTCAACTTGAAGAAATTAAATTTGAAGAAATAAATAATAATATTAAAAATAATAAAAATTTAACCAAAGATATAGATAATTTAAAATTAGAAATTTACAAGAATTTATTCGATAATCAAATATTAAATCAAAAAATATATAAAAGAATTAGAAATCTAAAATTATTTTGTATGTTAAATTCATGTATGTTATGTATCGAACTTATCTTTTTTATGTCAATTAATAATTTTGAAAATGTACATCTACTTCTTATATTGTTTCATATAGCATCTGTAATTATATTTATTAGTTCAAAAAATAATCCACAAAATGAGTTTAAAAATGAAAAAAAATATAGTTTAATAGTATTAATTTTTTTATCAATAGTCATTTATTTTATAGTAGGATCCTATAAATTTGATGTATCAATTCTCTTATTATTAACAAATATAATTTCTTCTCTTCTAATCTTAATATTTAGCAATCCTATTGTCCTTACTGAAAAAGGATTACAAGAATATTATAAATTAAAAGAGTTAGAAAATTTTATAAAAGATTTTAGTAATTTGGATGATAAAGAAATTAAAAATATTGAATTATGGGAGAAATATTTATTATATGCAACTGCATTCGGAATTCCAAAAAAAATTATAAATAATATTCCACAAAACTTAATTAATTTTAAATTATTTTTTGAAATTTTAAATGACACTTTAAAAGATTTATTATATTAAAATTAAAACTCAAAGTGCAAATTCTGCACTTTAAAATTGCACTTTAAACAAAAAAACTGCAATTAAGCAGCTTTATCTTGATTAAGTCCATATTTACGATTGAATTTTTCAACTCTACCTGTTTTTGTTACAGTTCCTTGTTTACCTGTAAAGAATGGATGACATTTATCACAAACTTCAATATGTAATTCTTTTTTATTAGATTTTACTGTAAAAGTATTACCACAAGCACAAGTAACTTTTGTTTCCATATATTCTGGATGAATACCTTTTTTCATAATCTATCTCCTTCCGCCATGACTAAAACAAGTCATAGAAATTTAATGCTTCTATATTATAGCAAATAAAAATAATAAAAATCAAGCATTTTTACTATTTTTTTCGTTAAATATGTCAATTATTTTGTTAGAAATTAACTTATAGCCATCTTTATTAGGGAAATAACTATTTGGATTATCAAAATAAGATGAATTATTAAAATCATCATATATATCTAAATAAGTTATTTTATAATTATCACATAATTTTTTTAATTGTTCATTTGCATATATAAAAAATTCATCTAATGTTTCTTCTTTTAAACAATTATATATACCAATATAAATAATATCTTCCTTTGAATAAGTTCGTAATAATTTAAATAAGTTTTCTAAATCAATTACTACTTCTTCAAATTTTTTATATAAATCATTAACGCTAAAATCATTATTAAATGTTATATTACTAAATAAATCATTCATTCCAATTGATAAAGTTATAAAATCAGCTTTAATTAATATATTTTGAATATTTTTTTCATTTATTTTTATATTATCTTCTATATCTTTTATAAAATCAATACTTCTTTTATTATTATTTGCATAACTAACATATTTTTTGACTTTTAAACTATCTTTAATATAATCAGAATAGCCATAATCTTTAGCATTGTATGAATTTACGCCATTAGCAAGACTATCTCCCATTGAAAAATAATATATGTCTTTATCTTTAAATCCTAAATATATTAAAAATACAGATAATAAAACAATAATTATAGTTAATATTTTTTTCATAAATTTCCTCCTAAAAAAAGTAGATTACTCTACTTAATTATATTATTTATTAACCAAATTATTCATCAACTAAAACAATATCTGCGCCAACATTTGTTAGTTTTCCTATTATATTTTCATAGCCTCTTAAAATATGTTCTACATCTTTAATAATGGTAGTTCCACTTGCTTTAAGTCCAGCTAATACTAAACAAGCACCAGCTCTTAAATCAGTAGCTATAACTTCTTTACCAATTAATTCTTTAGGGCCATTTATATATATTTTTCTTTTATCAATAATTATATCAGCTCCCATTTCATTTAAAAATGGAACATTTTGAAATCTATTTTCATAAATTGTTTCCTCTAATGTTGATGTACCACTACATCCTATTAATAAAGTAGTCATTGGTTGTTGTAGATCTGTAGGGAAACCAGGATAACCTAATGTTTTAATCGTTACTTTTTTCATTTTATCAACTTTAGAAACAATTAAATAATCATCATATATTTCTATTGGAACATTCATTTCCTTTAATTTAGATGTTAAAGATTCAATATGATCAGGAATTATATTTTCTATTTTTAACTTATTTCCTACTAAAGCCCCTGCTATAACATATGTTCCTGCTTCAATTCTATCAGGTATTACTTCTGCAAAACCATCACCTAATTTTGAAACACCTTTTATAGTTATTTCACTAGTTCCTGCTCCACTTATTTTGGCACCCATATTATTTAAAAAAGTTGCAACATTTACTATTTCTGGTTCTTTCGCTGCATTTAAAATAGTAGTTGTTCCTTTTGCTTTAACTGCTACTAAAATTGTATTTATAGTAGCTCCAACACTAGGCATATCAAGACTAACTTCATTCCCTATTAACTCTTTAGCATTTATAATAAATTTATTACCTTCTTCAATTACTTCTGCGCCTAATGCTCTAAATCCTTTTAATGTTTGATCAATAGGTCTTGCACCTATTGAACATCCTCCAGGAAAATACATTTCAACATGTTTATACTTTCCTAGTAATGCTGACATAAAATAATAAGACGCCCTTAGTTTTTTAGCTTTTGATTCTGGTATTTCTTTATTTTGCAAATTGCTTTGGTCAATAATCATTTTATCATTTTCTCTAGTTACCTTAGCTCCTAAAAATTCCAATATTTCATTTAAAGCACCAATATCAGAAATATTAGGTATGTTATCAATAGTAGCAATTCCATCTGATAATAAAGATGCAGGTACCAAGGC
This sequence comes from uncultured Mycoplasmatota bacterium, assembly GCA_946488855.1. Classification (GTDB taxonomy): domain Bacteria; phylum Bacillota_I; class Bacilli_A; order RF39; family UBA660; genus Faecisoma. The sequence continues at coordinate 9,763 of CAMLWC010000020.1, read as the reverse complement.
AACAGCACTATTTTTAGCTCCACTTATTTTTATTGTTCCTTTTAATTCTTTTCCTCCATTTATCTTAATTTTTTTCATAACTTCCTCCACTATATTTGTATGTAATTAATTAGGCTTTGCCATTACTTCCAAATAAAATTATTTTTTCTTTAATCATTTCTTTCATAGCCATTTCACCACTTTTAATTACTTTACGTGGATCATATACTACATTATTTTCTGCTAAATATTTTCTTACATCTTTAGACCAAGCAATTTGTAATTCAGTATTAATATTTATTTTACAAATACCACAACTAATTGCTTTTTTAATTAATTCATCTGGTATTCCAGAACCGCCGTGTAATACTAGAGGTAATTTAACCAATTCATGAATTTTAATCATTCTTTCAAAATCTAATTTAGGTTCACCTTTATATATTCCATGAACACTCCCCAAAGCAGGGGCTAAAAAATCAATATTAGTTTCACTTACTAATTTTGTTGCATCTTCTACTTTAGCATAAGCAAGTTCATTTGCAACTCCATCTTCTTCACCACCAACAGCTCCTACTTCTGCTTCAACAGTAACATTTTTATCTTTAGCGTATAAAACAACTTGTTTAGTTATATTTATGTTTTCTTCTAAAGGATATTTTGAAGCATCAATCATAACTGAAGTAAATCCATTATCAATAGCTTTAACACAACTTTCATAACTACTTCCATGATCTAAATGCAAAGCAACAGGAATTGTTATGTTTAAGTCGCTAATTAAAGATCTAACTAAATTAGAAACAGTTTTATAACCTCCCATATATTTAATTGCTCCTTCACTAACTCCTAATATAACTGGACTTTTTAATTCTTGACATTCTTCTAAAATAAATCTTGTCCATTCTAAATTATTAATATTAAAATGAGGCACAGCATATTTACCACTATCTGCTTTATTAAGCATATCTTTCATATTTTCTAACATTTTATCACCAATTTAATTATATATAGTTTTTGTAATAAAATCAAGAATATTAAAAAAATCTATGTAAACAAATACATAAATCCAATAAATATTAACACTATTCCTCCAATTATAGTGGAAGTTTTACCAATAATATTATTTATTTTTTTACCTAATACTAAACCTAAATAAGTAAAAGATAAACTAAATATTGAAAAAATTGTTGAACAATATAAATAGTTTTTATTAATCACATTTAAACCAATACCTACTGAAAAACTATCAATACTTACAGCTAAACCAAATAATAAAATTTGTTTAAAACTAACAATATTTTTTATATCTTCTTTTTTAAATGTTTCATAAATCATCTCAATACCTATAATAAATAAAATAAGAAAAACTAAAATATTAGGATTATTTATATAATTTAAAATAATATTACCAAAAAACAAACCTAATAAAGGCATTATGAAATGATAAAGTCCTACTACCAAAGATAGATTATATATATCTTTTTTATTTAAATTTAAAGTACCATACGCTAAAGCTAAAGAAAAAGCATCCATACTAAGACTTATTGCGATAATTATTATCATAAAAAAATCCTCCTACAAAAATATATTTGTAAAAGAATTTTTTAGACTATTTACTCCAATCAATTGGTGTAATATTTTTACTTATTAAAAAATTATTTGTTTTAGAAAAAGGCTTACTACCAAAAAATCCATTATAAGCAGATAGTGGTGATGGATGAACTGATTCTACAATGTAATGATTTTTATTAGATATTAATTTCTTTTTACTTCTTGCATATCCTCCCCACAAAATGAATACAATTGGTTTTTCTCTATCATTTAATTTTTTTATTATTTCATCAGTGAATATTTCCCATCCTTTTTCTTTATGAGATAGAGGTGTATCTTTTACAACACTCATAATACTATTTAATAATAGAACACCTTGTTTAGCCCAATTAGTTAAATCATTATTGTTTTTTTTAATACCTAAATCACTTTCTAATTCCTTAAAAATATTATTTAAAGATGGTGGTCTTCTAACATCATCTCTAACTGAAAAAGATAAACCATGAGCTTCGTTTTCTCCATGATATGGATCTTGACCTAATATAACAACTTTTACTTCATCATAATCTGTATATCGTAAAGCATTAAAAATATCTTTATACTGTGGATAACATATTTTATTTTTATATTCATTTTTAACAAAAATTCCTAATTTTTTAAAATATTCTTTATTCATTTCTTCTTTTAAGACTATATCCCAATTTTTATTTATCATAACTAACACCTATTTCATTTTACCACATTCTTTATATCTTCTCAATTCAAATATTACATCTTTTTTTAATTTAATTAAGGCATAAATATTTATAATAGCTAATATTGCGGTTAAAATATTTACTATTTCCCATATTATATTTGCTGATATAATTGAACTTATAAATAAATCAAAACAAATAATTAATCTTAAATATTTTGGATTAATAAATGTATTTGATTCCGTATCATAATAACCAGATAATATTGTGGAAAAAGCAAATAAAATAATAGATATAATAACAATAATATTTCCTACATTTCCCAAATGATAAATAAAAGCATTTTGTGTAATTTCAATTCCATTTAAATTATTTCCTAGGAAATTAATATCAATAGTTAAAATAACTAAAGCTGTAGCCGTACATACTAAAAATGTTGTTATATATATACCTAACATCTGAACATAACCTTGTGATGCTGGCATATTTGATTTAACTGTTGAAGCAGCGATAGCCCCAGTACCTAACCCAGCTTCATTCGAAAATATCCCCCTTTGAATGCCTACTATAAAAGATGATAACACTCCAAAGCCTAATGCTTTAAAATTAAATGCTTCTTTAATTATATTTATTAATAAATAAGGTATAAAATCAATATTGATTATTATAATGTAAATTGAAGCAATTATATATATCAATGTCATAATAGGTACTAATTTTGCTGATATTTTAAATAATTGTTTTGTATTTTTACTTATCATTAAATAAGAAATAAATGTTATCATTAAACCACATATTATAGGATTAATATTTAACGATTTAGTTATTGTATTAGCTTGTATGCTTAAAAAACCAAATATTTGGCTTATTACAATTATCAAAGAATATATATTACTTAATTTATTATCATATAATCCTTTTTTTATATAATAATTAGGACCACCAATATAATGATTATTATATTTTTCTTGATATTTTATACCCAAAGTAGTTTCAGCAAAACTGTTAGCAGCAGATATAAAGCCAATTATCCACATCCAAAAAATTGATCCTATTCCGCCTAAATAAATTGCTAAAGCAATACCAGCAATGCTCCCAACACCTATTCTTCCACCTAAAACCATCATTAAAGATTCAAAAGGAGTAATATTGTTATCTTCTTTTTTTATTATATTTTTAAACATTTCTTTAAAATTAAATTGAACAAATTTTAATTTAAAGGTAAAATATATACCTGAATACACCATTAGGATCGTAGCTACTGACCACAAAATACTATTAATAATTTTAAACAAATATATCACCTAATTAATTATATTAACAAAAAAAGTTTAATTTCTTAAACTTTCTATTTCTTCTTTAGCTAATTTAGTTACTTTACTTATTACATCTAAATCCATATTTAATTCTAACATTTCTTTTGCTACATCTACTTTAGTTTGTTCTTTTCCTTTTGATAATCCTTTATTAAGTCCTTTTTCATACATTACTTCTCCATATTGTTTTTGCTCTTCTTCTTTGCTTATCCAATCTACTACAAATTCATCATTATTTGCTTTTATTATTTCTTTTTTAAAATCATTCACTATCTCACTCTTTTCTGATAATTCTTCTAATCCTTGTTTACCCAAATCTAACATTATTAATGCTTCTTCACCTTTGGTAAACTTCTTATCATTATTATAATAGTTTTTTATGTACTTGTCTATACCTACATTATATATTTTTATATAATCAGTTAACTCTATTTTATTTATTTTATCATATAATGTGTATATACTTTTTTCATATCTACTATTATAAAAATTTAAATTTACTTGAATTATCGAATGACCTACTTTGTATTTGTTTCCTTTTTCCGTATTTTCACTTGCTAACTTAAAAATATAATGAAGATTTCTTATTTTTATTTCTTCACTATAATTATTATTTAATTCAACATTGATTATCTCATCTTTAGTTTTTACTAATAAATCTAATCTTTGACCACGTAGCTTATAATAATCTTGAATTAAATTAGGATTTAATATTTGTAAATCTTCTATTTTTTTATCTATGATTGGTTCTAAAATAGCTATTAAAAATTCTTTTTTAACAGCAGCATACATGAAAATTGGTTCATATCGTGCTGTATAAAATTTTCTTATATAAATCACCTCCTATTAGTTTTATTAGCCAAAAGTGTGGTGATTTCCTGCATAATTTTAAAAAAATTGCTTTTTTAGAGCAATTTTCTATAAATTATTAGCAATATCAATAAATATACTTATATCTAATTGTTCAGCTCTTGCAGTTAAATCAAAATTATATTTATTTAAAATACTATTTATTTTTTCTAAATCATAGCCTTTCAAATTATTTCTAAGATTTTTTCTTTTTTGTTTAAATGAGTCTCTTACTAATTTAAAAAATAATTGTTCATTTTTTAAATTTATTTTTTCCTTTTTATTAAATTCAACAACAATACTATCGACATTAGGTTTTGGCATAAATACATTTCTACTAACATCTAATATTTTTTTTACATCAAAATAATAATTTAAATAAACAGATAAAGAACTATAATCTTTACTATTTGGTTTAGCTTTAAATCTGTCTCCAACTTCTTTTTGAACCATAACAACTATTTTATCCACAGCAATACTATCTTCAATTATTTTCATTAAAATAGGCGTAGTAATATAGTATGGTAAATTAGCTACAACATATAATTTATCATAATTATATTTATTTATATCTTCTTTTATATTTTGTTTTAAAAAATCATTATAAATAATTTCAACATTATTAAATTCTTTTAAATTTTTTTCTAATATATCTTTTAAAGTTGTATCTATTTCATAACATATAACGTTTTTAGCGTTTTTAGCCAGTTTATAAGTTAATGAACCTGCTCCCGGACCTATTTCTATTACTAAGGTATTTTTATCAATATCAGCCTTATTAATGATAGAATCAATAATATTTTCATCAATTATAAAATTTTGACCAAACTTCTTTTTAAAATTAAAATCATTTAATTCCATTATTTCTTTTATTTTCTTAGGTGAATATTCCATATTTTACTCCTTTCGGCTTATTTATTTTCTATTAAAATTTTGTCTTTATTAATTTGTTTTTGTAATAATCCTAATTCTTTTATTCCTTTATTATTTTTTAATATATTCATTTGTCTACGCGCAGATTCGTTTAAATTTAGAAGCCTTTGTTGTTGTGATATATTATGGGAAATCATTTCTGCATTAATATTTTCTAAATTATTTAAAATAACTAAATGTAATAAATCAGTATAATCTCTAATATTACCTTTATCAGCTAAATTAGGGTTATTTTCTCATCATTCTTTAGATGTCATTCCAAATAAGGCAACATTAATTACATTTGCTTCATTAGCATAAACATACTTTTTTTGATATTCAGTAAGTGTTGGTACTATATAATTTTTAATTGCATCTGTATGTACAATATAATTAACTTTTGATAATAGTCTACTTGCTTGCCATTCAATTTTTTCTTGATATGCTTCATTTCTTTTTAATCTTTCAAATTCTTGAATAACATATAGTTTAAATTCAGGACTTAACCAACTAGCAAATTCTAAAGCATATCAGAATGAGCAAATGTACCACCATTATTTCCTGATTTAGAAATCATTCCTATTGCATTAGTTAGTTTTATCCATCTTTGTGGAGAAATTTTAAACTTATTACTGCCAGCTTCATTTTTAAACGTGTCGAATTCGACACCTTTGAAATTTTTATTATGAATCATTTCCCATAAACCTAAATATGATATAACATCTTTACTTCTCATCCAATTTTGAATGGGATATCTTGGATTATCTTCATCAGCATACCTTGCCAAATCCGTTAAAGATATATAATCATTATTTTCTACTCGCATAACACTTATTTTTTTATTTTCAACATTTAATTCTGATTTTATAATATTATTTCTCAATTTATACCTCCTTTTAAATTACTTATTATTATAACATTATTTTATATATTTTTGATTAATTTTTATATAATTAAATTTTACAAAATAAAAAGATGGTTACCATCCCCATCTTTGAACATTAAATTCTACATTACCACTCATATTAGTAGCAAATCTAATATTTTCATCTTTTTCTGTTTGATAAGCAACATCAAAATGATATATTCCTTCTTTTAATTTTTCTCTCATTGTATAACCAGTATCCATTACAATTCCCATAAAATCTCCTAAATTAGAACTTTTTACTTCAATAATAGTTCCGCAAGGAAATTCTGATAAAGCAGCAGCTAATACCCTTACTTTACCAAATTCATCATCATTATAATAGACACCATCTTTAATTAAATTAAATTTTTTCTTATCTTCAGTTTTACAAGAAACATTACCAACACCAGAACAAGTACTGCAATCTGGTCCATATCCTGTCATAACCCCTTTATATTTACCATATTTTCCAGTTCCTACAACTACTTCTTCGTTAACAACTTCTTCTAAAACTATTTCTTCATTATTAGTTCCAACAAATACTAACCCATTTTTTCCTTCAACTAAAACATTAGTTATATTACTAGGAATTGAACTATCATAAGTTTTAATTGTCTCATATTCAATAACCTTAGAAACAACATTAACATTTTTATTAATATTATCATTACTTACTTCTTTTTTAGTTTCATCAACTTCAAAACCAAATAAAGATATAATTGAAAGTAATCCCAAACTCACCCATTTACCAAATAAACTTAGTAAATAAAAATTCATTGTTTCACCTCAATTTTGTCTACCATAATTTAAGTTTATCATAAAATAAATTACAAGTCAAATTGATGTTTTGCATTTTTAGTCGTTACATCTAATACTTCTTCTAATGAAATATTTTTAATTTCAGCGATTTTTTTAGCCACATAAATTATATTATAAGGTTCATTTTTTGTTCCTCTTAAAGGCTCTGGTGTTAAAAAAGGGCTATCTGTTTCTAATAAAATATGTTTTAAATCTATTTCTTTGATAACATCTTTTAGCTTACTATTTTTAAAAGTTAAAACCCCACCAATACCTAATCTACAATTAATTTTAATAAATTCTTTAGCCATCTCTAAACTACCACTATAACAATGAATAACCTTTTTTAAATCTTTATAATTTTTTAAAATATCATATGTATCTTGCATAGCATCTCTAGTATGTATTACAACTGTTTTATTATATTTTCTAGCTAAATCTAATTGTTTAATAAATTTATTCTTTTGTTCCTCTTTATTATGTTCTAAATGATAATCTAATCCAATTTCTCCTATACCAACAATTTTTTTATTATTAATATTATCTTCAATTATTTTTAAATCTAATTCTTCTGTTGGATATATTCCAATAGTACCATAAACATTTTTATACTTACATAAGTCAATTACTTCTTTAATATCATCTTTATTAGTACCACTTACTATAATTATATTATCTTTCATTTTATTTATAACTTCACTAATATTATCATAATACTCACTTGTTATATGACAATGTGTATCTATCATAATTACCTCCTAAATTAAAAAAACAAAAAATTAATTTTGTTTTCTTGTTACTATAAAATATTTTAAAAATAAAACTCCTACTAATACTAAATAAACAAAATCTATTACATTAAAACTAACTATTACACTTATTATTGCAATTACAACCGGTATAAATAATAAAGCTAACGGCGCTAAATCAGTTAATTTTTGTTCCATAGTAATATTCCCTTCTATGATAATAATATATCATAGAAATTTATTAAATAACAATATTTTTTATATTCAAATAACGACATTTTACGCAATTTTTACATTTTTTTCTTCAAAGTTAAAACAGTTGCTTTTTCTCCATAAATTTCATTAATTATTGGTGTTTCTACTCTTGTATTAACTGGACCATTTATTATAAAATTTGTATCACCTACTTGAAACTCACCTTGTGCATAATCAGGTAATAATTCCATTTGTGGTGATATAAATCCTTTATTTTTTATAATAGTTTGTAAAAAATTAGGTACTAATCCATTATGCATATGCCCTGATATTACTAAATCAGTATTTGGTAAAATACATTTCCCTTTTTCCTTACTTAATCTAATAATAGATTGTGGTTCATGCGTTAAAAAAATGCTATATTTATCTTTGCTAAAATCAACATTCCAACAATTTGCATAAAAATATTTTTTATATTCTAACATATTTTCTTTCTTACCTTCATAATAACTAAAAATAGGTGAACATGCAGAATACTCAATACCATCTTTTTCTATTTGTTCGCCACTAGAAATTAATGTAAAATTAGGTATTTCTTCTAAAGATTTTTTTAATATAATTCTATCACCAGGTAACCATTTATTTGAATTATGTTTGGTCATTTGATCATGATTACCATAACTTACAAAAACAGGTTTCCTATGTGATAATTCATATAAAGCATCTTGTAACAAAATTTTAAAATTTTTATCTTTTAAATCATTTACATCATTTACAACATCACCTGGAATTATAATGTGATCAATACTATTAAAATCAATATAATTATTAAAACTTATTTTTCTTAAATTACTATACCCAAAATCACTAGTCAAATGCATATCTGAAACAATTAAAAAATTCATATCTTTTGAAATTTTATCTGAATATAAAATTAAATTTTTAATTTTTCCCATATAATAACTCCCCCTTCATTGGTTTGATATTATAGCATAGTTATAAAAAACTGTCAAAAAAACATTTAAAGTATCTTACTCTAAATGATTAGTTAAAAATCTTGAAGCTATTTGCGTTAATTTTAAATCAGTTTCATCAACTTCATCACCTATAATCATTACTAACCCAACAACATCACTATTAACAATAATAGGACTTACCGCATAACAACATTCTAATTCATCACTTATTTTTATTAACTTCTTATGTTTTTCTAACATTTCTTCTCTTCTATTTAATTTAACTTCTAAATCACTACCAATTTTTTTATTTAATAATTGTTTTTTTAAATCACCAGATACTGCTATTATACTATCAGTATCACATATTAATACACTATTTTTAATAAAAGACTTAATCGAATCAGTTATATTTTGAGCAAAATCATTTAAATTTTTTATTAAAGAATATTTTCTTAAAATAATATTTTCATTATCAACTAATATTTCTAAACTATCTCCTTCTTTTATTCTTAAACTTCTTCTTATTTCTTTAGGTATAACTATTCTTCCTAACTCATCGATTCTTCTAATTACTCCTGTTTTCATGATTCACCTCAAAGTTAGTTTAAACAATATATTAAATAATATACTTAATACTTCTTTATTTTAAAATAACCATAATAACTACTTAATGATTTGATATATTTATGATAATCTTTATATTTTAATAATCTTAATTTTTTATATATTCCTCTTTTAATTCATTTCTTATATCAACTAATCTCACATTATCACCTAGATAATATTATCACACACACGTTATCAAGCATTTATTCAAAAAAAATACAAAGAAAAAGCGATTTTTCGATTTTACTCT
>CAMLWC010000019.1 GCA_946488855.1 uncultured Mycoplasmatota bacterium | reverse complement strand
TGGCTGCCTCGGCTAGATTCGAACTAGCGCATGCCACAGTCAAAGTGTGGTGCCTTACCGCTTGGCTACGAGGCAATCTAACCTAAACAAAAGTGGTGGAGAGAGATGGAGTCGAACCATCGAACCCGAAGGAACAGATTTACAGTCTGCCGCGTTTGACCACTTCGCTATCTCTCCAAATAAATGGTGCCGAAAACAGGAATTGAACCCGTAACCTACTGATTACAAGTCAGTTGCTCTACCAATTGAGCTATTTCGGCATATTAAATGGTGGGCGATATAGGACTCGAACCTATGACCCCCTGCTTGTAAGGCAGGTGCTCTAACCAACTGAGCTAATCGCCCAAACACATCCGGACGTATTTAACTATACCATTTATAACAATTATTGTCAAGTTATTTTTAAATTTTTTTACATTTTTTTTAAACTTTCTTCTATCCATATTGGTAATTTATATTTTAAAGTTTTAAAACCAGAAGTTGTTTCCACTATCTTTTTTTTCTTTATCATATTTTTTTGCTTATAATTTACATCTTTTATACTTAAATTCAAATGACCTTCTTCATCGTCTATACCAATTATTTTTACATATATAGTATCACCAATATTTACATAATCATGTATATTTTTTACAAAACTATGAGATATTTCAGAAATATGTATTAAACCACTATAATAATCATCAAAAGCTACAAATATACCATAAGATGTTATACATGTTACAATACCTTTAACGATTTTTCCTTTCATATATTTATTCATGATTCACCTCACTACAATTATATCATATTTTAATAAAAAATACTTTACTTATTATTAAAACTAATATATAATATTTTTGGTGATTTGAAATGGATAAAAAAGAAATTATAATTGATATTATTGATCATTTAAGACCTTTTCTTATAAATGATGGAGGTAATATAGAATTCGTAAAATACGAAAACAACATTGTGTATATTAAAATGATGGGTGCTTGTTCTAATTGTCATATGCTTGACTTAACATTAAAAGAAGGAATTGAAGCAGCTATTAAAAGTGAAGTTCCTGAAGTTAAAGAAGTTATTAATATTGGTTAATATTTTCTAACCAATCAATATGTAAATTATTGTTAAATTTAAAATGAATATATATTTTAAGTATAATTTTTTCATATTCATTTACTTTAACAATAATTTTTTTTATATCTTCTTCTTTTGTCTCATTATTAATTATTTTTTCATACATATCAAAATAATATGTTGGAAATAACATCCTAGCTATAAATAATTTTTTTTCATTATTAGTTAAATTATTGTTAAATAAAAACGAATCTAATTCAGCTATAATATCATTATTTTCAAAAAATTTAAATTTAAAATATTCACAAACATCACGAATTCTAAAGTCAATTATTAAATTTAAAGGATTATATAAATCATTTATCCTTCTATGTGATAAACTCAAATATAACTTATCTTTTTCAGTATTATTTACTATAGAAATTGCTAATTCTCCAAGGCCTAAATAATAATTAAAACTTTCTCGTATCAATGGATATTTTTTGCCAATTTGGCTTATTTGATATTCAAAATAATCTAATTTTTCACTCCACATTTCGCTCCAATTAGTTCTTCTTAATTTATTTAATGGAACATTTATATTATTTATATTAATTATTTCGTTTAAATTAATATTTTTTTCAGTTTTACTCAATTTTAATAATATGTAATTATTATCATTTATTTTAGTTATAATTTCATTATTTATATTTATTATTATTTGATGAAATTTTATTTTTAACTGATTTAAATAATTATTTAATTGATAAATATCATTTAAATCTTTATTTTCATAACAAACAATAAAAGAATAAATATCATCGTTCACTTTAAAATAATAATTCTTTCCTTTTTGGTGAATATTAGGAATATTCATATTATAATAATAATTTATAAAATTTTTCACATATTCACCTCATTAAAGTTTATGATTAAATACATTAAAAAAAAACAGTTTATTCAACTATTTCTTTTATTTTATCGACAATAATTTTATAATCTGCTATTTTTTTATTTAATTCATCTATTGTTTCTTCTAATTTTTTTATCTTTTCTATAGATTCTTTATATAAATCTTCATAATTTAATTCTATTTCTTCTATCTCTTCTTTTTCTTCTTGTTTATTAAATACTTTTTTATTTTCTGACAACAGATTAACTAGATTACCTTGTAATTTAAATACCCTTGTATCTTGCAATAAAATATCATCCAAATTATTTTCATCGATATCAATGATACTTAGTTCACTGCCATCACGATTATTTCTAACGATTTCCTTAATAATATTTTTAATCAAATTCCATTCTTCTTCATCCGTAATAATACAAGCTTTATTACCAATTATTTTTGAAGCATACAATTTAGTATATCCGGAATTATCAATTTCATTTAAAGAATATATTAAATATTCAGTATCATTATTAATAAAGTATCTTATAATTTCAACATCAATTTTTTCTTCATTTATATTTTTTATAGTTCTTGCCATAACTATCATCTCCATTTAAATAATATCATATGAATAAAAAAAACGCAAGTTTATCTTCTTGCGCAATGAATCTTTATTTCCATCATACTTTGTGAAATAGCTGTTTCTATTTCTGGTAACGCTTCTTTTTGAATATTAGATAACATTATAACTTCTTTTACAGTATCTATACAAACTTTACCCCATAATAACCCCATCATTACAGTTAAATCATTGTACATATCCGATGTAACAGAAATGAAAAAGTAACCAAATAATAGTCTTTTTTGTGCTACCATTATTCGCTTATCAGTTACAACAACTACGTATGTTCTAAAAATTTCATATGATTTAGAATTTTTTTGACAAGCAAAAACAAATTTTACTTTTTCATTTGGATTTAAATGTATTTGAGCTATTTTACTATGTGCTTTTAATCGCCAAGCAATAGTTTTTGGGTACTTTCTTTTAAAGTTTAAAGCTTGTTCATAAATACTCATTATAAAACCTCATTTTCTTCTAAAAATTCAATATATTCATCTTCAGTAACTAATTGTTCAATTATATCAACTAACTCACCATCTTTAACAATTAACATTAATGGTGTTCCCCATTGTTCATCTTCAAAATAATCTAAACTAGATTCAAATTTTTCTCCTTCTTCTTCTTTTAAATAAGAAATATTTAAATAATTAATTTCTACATCTTTTTCTTCGGCTATTTTATTTAATATAATTTTTGCTTGAACACAATATCCACAAGTACTTTGTCCTACTACTACTACACTATTTTCATTTCCATTTAATAATTTTTCATATTCATCATATCCAATATAATTCAATAATAATTCAGCATCTTTATCAATTATCTCATTTTCTTGTAAAAATTCAAATGTTACATCATAATCAGAATATCCATTTTGAGTATCTACTACTTTTCCATTAGAAACAACAGCTAAATAAGGTGTTCCTAAACTAGATATTTCTAATTCTTTTAAAATTTTATTTAAATAACTTGAATTAATTTCGCTAGCATCTATATATACATAATCAAATTCATATCTTTCTTTCATATCTTCTAAACTTGGATTTAATAATTGACAATATCCGCAAGTTGAAGATCCTAAATATACTAAAGTATTTTTATCGCTATTAAAGGCATTCTCAAATTCATTATATAATTCCTCTGATGCCTTACCTTCAGCTAATGCAAATCCAAAAATACCTAATACAGCAAAAACTACTACACCTACAACTATTAATATTTTTTTACTTTCATTCATACAATCTCCTACTTTCCACAACAGTTTTTATATTTTTTACCTGATCCACATGGACATGGTTCATTTCTACCTATTTTATTAACTTTTTTAGGTTCTTTTTTCTTTGGTTTATTATCACTTAAAGCTTCACCCTTAGCAACTTGCTTTCTAACCGCATTTTGTCTTATTTCAGCTCTTAATAAATACATTGTAGTTTCTTTTTCAATAGTGTCTAACATATCATCAAACATTTCAAATCCTTCTGTAGTATAAGCTCTTAATGGATTTTCTTGTGCATAACTTCTTAAATGAATTCCCTCTCTTAAAAGTGACATAGCATTAATATTTTCCATCCAATGCATATCTATAACTCTTAAATAAATAGCTTTTTCAAACTCAGAAATAATTTCTTTTGGAACTGATTCAACTTTTGATTCATATTCTAAAATAATTTTTGCACAAATATAATCAGTTATTTTTTTATAATCCATTCCATCTAAATCTTCTAATTTTATTTTTTCAATTAACAATTTTTCGTTTATAAACTCTAATATTTCATTTAACTCTTTGCCACTTAAACTGTTATTATCTAAATGACTTTCTACCAAATGAGTTATATAATCATTAAATACTTGAATTATAACATCATGAATTGATTCACTATCTAAAATTTCATTTCTTTTTTCATATATTATTTCTCTTTGTTCATTAACAACATTATCATATTCTAATAAATTTTTACGAATATCAAAATTATTACCTTCAACACGTTTTTGAGCTGTTTCTATAGAATTAGCTAACATTTTTAAACTTATTGATTGATCATCTGTAAATCCAACTCTTTGAAGCATTACTTTGGCTCTATCTGTACCAAATCTAACCATCAATTCATCTTCAAATGAAACATAAAATCTAGTATAACCAGGATCTCCTTGTCGTCCAGATCTACCTCTTAACTGATTATCAATACGTCTAGATTCATGTCTTTCGGTTCCTATAACACACAATCCACCTAATTCTTTAACACCTTCACCTAATTTAATATCTGTACCACGACCTGCCATATTAGTTGCAATAGTAACAGATCCTTTAGTACCTGCTTTAGCTATTATTTCAGCTTCTCTTGCATTATTTTTGGCATTTAAAACTTCATGAGGAATTTTTATTTTCTTTAACATAGAACTAATTAATTCACTTGTTTCAACTGCTATTGTACCAACTAAAACTGGTTGCCCTAATTCATGTCTTTTTTTAATTTCATTAATAATTGCTTTATATTTACCTTTTTGAGTAGCAAAAACTAAATCAGTATCATCAATTCTAGCAATTGGTTTATTAGTAGGTATTACAATAACATACATATTGTAAATATCTCTAAATTCTTCTTCTTCTGTTTTAGCAGTCCCTGTCATACCAGCTAATTTATTGTACATTCTAAATAGGTTTTGGAATGTAATTGTCGCTAAAGTTTTAGTTTCTTGATTAATTTGAACTCCTTCTTTAGCTTCTATAGCTTGATGTAATCCATCAGAATATGCTCTACCTTGCATAAGTCTACCTGTAAATGGATCAACTATTACTATTTGTCCTTCATGAACAACGTAATCAAAATCTCTTTTCATACTATAATTTGCTTTTAAAGCTTGATTTATAAAATGAACTAAACTAGTATGTTCAATATCATATAAGTTATCAATGTTAAATGATTTTTCAGCTGCTTTAACACCTTCATCATCAAGTGTTACTGCTTTAGTTTTTTCATCATATATATAACCATTATTTTCTTTTAACGTTTTAACAAATCTATCTGTTTGAATATATAAATTTGCGCTATTCATAGATCCACCAGATATAATTAATGGGGTTCTAGCTTCATCAATTAAAACAGAATCGACTTCATCGACAATAGCAAAATTTAATCCTCTTTGAACTCTATCAGTAGCTTTTACAACCATATTATCTCTTAAATAATCAAATCCTATTTCATTATTTGTAGAATAAACGATATCAGATTCATAAACTTTTTTCTTTTCTGAAGAAGTTAATTCTCTTAAATTAACACCAACAGTTAATCCTAAAAATCTATAAATGTTTCCCATCCATTCAGCATCACGATTTGCTAAATATTCATTTACTGTAATTACGTGAACACCATTACCAGTTAAAGCATTTAAATAAGCTGGCATAGTTGATGTTAATGTTTTTCCTTCACCAGTTTTCATTTCGGCTATATTACCATAATGAATAGCTAACCCACCTATAATTTGAACATAATATGGTTTTTCACCTATTACTCTATAAGCAGCTTCCCTAGCAACAGCAAATGCCTCAACTAAAATATCTTCTAGTGTTTCACCATTTTTTAATCTTTCTTTAAATTCATTAGTTTTTTCTTTTAATTCTTCATCAGTTAATTTAGATATTTCTTCTTCTTTTTCCATAACTAAATTAGCTTGCATTTTAAATTTTTCTAATTCTTTATATTCATGATCAAATAATTTTTTAAAAAACTTCATCTTGCTCTTCCTTTCACTCTTATTAATTATATCAAAAATTCATTAAAAATAATAGTGATTTTTTTGTGAAATAAGAAAAAAGGTGAATTTCACCTTATCTTGTTTCAATTAATCCATAGTTTTGATCTTTTCTTCTATATAAAATATTTATTTGATTAGTTGCTTCATTAGTGAATACAAAGAAATCATGACCTAATAAATTCATTTGAAGGATTGCTTCTTCTTCATTCATTGGTTTTGTTTCAATTAGTTTTCTCTTAACAATTCTACCTTTTTCACTTTCTTCTTTTTCTACTTTAAAATTTATATTAAAATCAATTAAATCTTTGCATACATTTTTCTTCATTCTAGTTTTATTTTTTCTAATTTGTCTTTCTAATTTTTCAGAAACCAAATCAATAGCTGCATATAAATCATTATGTGTTTCTTCAGCCCTTAAAATTAATTTTTTCATAGGAATAGTTACTTCAACGGTTTGATCTTTACCTTTTACTTTTACAACAACATTTGCAGTAACATCATTTGGATTTTCTAAATATTTATCCAACTTTCCTATTTTAGTTTCAACATAATCGTTGATAGCAGAAGTAATTTTTACCTTACTTCCTCGGATATTCATTTTCATAATATCACCCTCCTATCTACATTATATCATAAATTTTATTAAAAATTATGTTATTTTATGTGAAAAAAAAGAAATAAACTTAATAATTTATTCCTATTTTGCACATTTATCATAATCATAATTAATAAAGCAGTCAATACAATTCCAAGTACTTTCTCTATTTTCATCATCACCACTACCGGCAACTAAATTAAAGACAATTTGAACTATAAAAACTACTAGAAATACTACTACAGCAGCAATCATTCTTTTAACAAATGTTTGCCATCCTTTTTTGATTTCATCTTCCTTTTGAGCCATAACAGCTTTACCTAAATCCATCATACCATATATAATTAATATTATTGGTATACCAATCTTTATAATATTAACAATAGTAGTTACTAAACTAGGTATCATAGAATCAATAACTAAATCAGTAGTACCACAATTTAAAGTAATATTTTCTAAAATAAACATAAAATCTCTCCCATCTAAATAACATAATACAACATTTTTATAATTTTGTCAATTTTTATTTGATATTACATTTATTATTTACAAAACAATCTATACAACTCAATTCGTCATTTTCAGCAACAAAACCAATTACAAATTTTACTAATACAATGATTAAGAAAACAAAAACTCCAACTATTAGTCTTTTAATAAAAGTTTGCCATCCCTTTTTTATGTCATCTTCTTTTTGAGCAATTACAGCCTTGATTAAATCAATCATTCCAAATAAAATTATAATTAAAGGTACAGCAAATTGAATTATTGCAATAATAATACTGGTAGTTTGAGCAAAAACATATGGAATATTCACATTACCGCAAGTAATTTTTTGATAACTATCTAATACAAATAACATAACTCACCTAAAATAATCCAAAGATTTTCTTTCTTTTTTCGTTTTCTTCTTCTCCTTGTTGTTTTAAAAAGCCTAATTTTGCTAAAAATGTATCCATAATAGCTATTTTTTCATCTCTCTCATTTAAAGGTGGCATATTAAAGAAAAATTTGGCTTTTGCTTCATATTGCAACTCTAAAACATCTTTTGAGTTTAATAAACTTTTATTTAAAATAACTTTCCTTCCTGATAATTCTTTAAAAGCATTTCTTTTAATATTCATCAATTTATTTAATTTTATAGTTGTTGGTTCAACTAAATAAATAACTTCTTGGACCATACCTAAAGCAATAGGATTATTATTAACATCAATAATAATTGCATCTTTATCTTTATTTTTTTCAATAAATTTGCCCAAATCTCTACTTGAAACACTATGTAATAATTTATTATTAAAATAATTAAATTGACTATTATCGACTTCAACGCCTATTACATTATAGTTTTTCTTTAATTCATTTACCATCATATGACAAAAAGTAGTTGCACCTGCTTCATCAGTAACATTTTTAACTCCGATAATTCTACAATATTCTACTTCAGTTCCTTGATATATAACATTCGCTTCTTGATTATCATCTAATTGATGATATTGTGCAACATCACGATAACTATTAGGATTATTATATAAATATAATACTCCTTCTATATTTCTAGTAAAATTGTATATTCCCATAGAAATTAATTTAGATAAGTAATTTGGGGATGATGATTCTTCATTATCATCCAATAACAAAATGACTTTTTCCATATCTAAAGAAATGGATAATTTTTGTAATATTTTTATATCAGTATAATCCTTTAAAGCTGTAATATCAAGAATCATCCTTTGATAATAAAAATTTTTAAACATATCAATTATTTGTTCAACATCATATTGTCCTTCAAGAGTTTTAATAATGTCAATATTTAAATTTGTTAATAACTCTTTTCTTTGATTACAAATTATTACATTCATTATCCTTCCACCTCACTTTTTTCAAATAAAATTCGAGATTCTCCATATAATGGTATATTTATATAACTTCCAATAATTGGAAAATCAAAATGAATATAAACTGTAACACCATAATATTTACCTTTTGATGTCTGATATTCATAAATACAATAATCATACGGACTTTCATTTTCAATTGCACTAACTCCATTATGTGGTTTACATCTATCATTTTGACCAACTATTTTATATCCAATGGCCGATAAATTTTCATTTATTTCTAATTTTGAATTATCAGTATACCCCTCATGCTGCTCAATTATATCAATAATTCTATTTCTTACTTTAAAGCCTTTTGAATAAGCCAAAGAACCTATTAAAAGAGCAATAAAAACACCAGTAAAAATTAAAATTAAATTAAACACCATAGATGTACCAATTGCTTCCTTCAATGTATCACCATCCAACCTATGCTAATTATACTATATTTTAAAAAATACTACAAGAAAAAAATTGAATTTTTAACAAAAAAAGCCAATACTGGCTTTTATGGTTGCACATTAGTAAATTTATATATAGAATTAGTTTTTGTAAAAACTTTAAAATTCACCAAATTAACAAGTGGTAAATCAATTTCCATATAAGTTAAAACTCCATATTTATAATAATCGCCTGTTTTTGGAGATTCATTATCAATATAAATACAGTAACTATAATCTTGTCCCTCATATACTAAAGTCATATCTCTATATTTAGCTGCACACTTTATGCCACCACTTTTATAACTCATGCTTCCTAAAAATCTTTCAATTGCAATCTTTGCATCATCATTATACCCTTCAAATTTTTCAATATTATAAATTATTTTATTATTAACTTTGAAGGCTTTGTAGTAGCTTAATGTTCCTGCCATAAAGCAAAAAATAATTAACACGAATATCATTACTAAATTAAATAAAAATGTATATGAAATCGGACCACGCAATTAAACCACCTTCTTTTAATTAATTTGATATGTCGTGTGCACAAGTTTTTTCTGATTCATTCCAATATTGATCCACACCAACTTCTGCGCCTCTTGTTCCATCAGAATTTATTGAATAGCACTTACCACCATTCCATTGATAACCCAAATTTGTACAACATCCTTGTTTTGCAGAACTACTCATTGCATTTTGTACAAGTGGAATTGCAATAGCAGCAATAATACCAATCAAAATAATAGTAATAACTGTCATATTTGCTTCACCTGCTGCTTCTTTCATTATATCACCACCTTATCTAACTTTATAAATATATTATAACACACATTTAACAAATTTATCAATAGTTCATCATCATCATCATTGATAACAATAACAAAAGCATTATTCCACCACCAGTTACGAACAACATAACCATAGTTCTTTTTTCCATATTTTCCAATCTTTCAGTATACTTTTGTTCACGTGACTTGTTTTGTAAATTAGAAACAGTTCTAGAAAACATCATTAATTGTTCCTGTTTTCTATCTTGATTTCCTAAACTTAAACGATATAATAGTCTCATCATACGCATAGAATCTCTAACTGGATATTCTTTTGCAAAATCCATATAAGGTTCAACTGTCATATCACCAGCTTCTATTTTAGCTACTAAACTTCTTAATCCAGGTTTAAAAATATCTGGAGCTTGTTCAATTGATCTTGATAATGCAACTGGTACAGTATAATGTTGAACTAAAATTTCAAGACTTTTTAGATAATAAGGTAACATTAAATTAATGTGATGCAAATTTCTTTTATAATATGACTTTAACGATGAATATGGCTGTTTAAATACTAAAAAACCAACAATTATACAAAACAAAACATATACAAATTGCATTTGTGATAAAAACAAGAAAAACATAGCTATCATAGCAATTAATCCATTTCTAACTCTTTGACCAAACATTTTGTTTACATCAACATCTGTTCCATATTTTAATTTTAACAAAAATTCATAATCAGATTCTAAAAGAAATTTAAATAACGGTTGTGTTTCTTTTATAAATTGACTAGGTTCAATAACTCCATTATATATAATTATAAAAAATACAATAATAGTTATAATCAAAAATATCATTATTCGGCACCTACATTCTCATTATAAAATTTTTCACCAGCTAATAAAAAATATGTATTAATTAAAATAATAGTATGAAGTAAAAGCTGAATGTACCATATTTTTAGCATTTCTATATAAGTTTCTGTTCCTAGCAAAAACTGAACCAACATGACCATTAAATATAAAACAATTCCAAATTGTAAGAATTTTTTATGAAAAATTGCTCTATCTATTCTATCCCTATAAACACCTTCAACAAGCATATCAATATCTTGAGACATATTTTCTAATGATTCAGAAGCATCACGTGCACCTTCGTTAGTTATTTGAAAAAATAATTGATGCATATTTTTAACTATATAATAATCATATTTTTCATTCATAAAATTTATAGATTCATCTATTGTACCATTTCTATAAGCCATATCAATCATTGTCTTAACATCACTTTTGACTGGATCTTCTAAAACACCAGATTCATAAACTCCTTCAAGAGATTTAACAAAACTTTGTGTCGTAGCAAATTCCATAATAGTATTTGTTGTGTATACTTGTATTTGCTCAAATATAAACTCACTATAAAGTCTTTTACAACGTAAATATGATAAATAAGGTATTATTAAAATAGAAGCTAAGATATAAACGATACACCAAATAAGATTATAAAAATATAAATAAGAAACTATTGCTGATGCAACAGCAAAAACACTAATTTGAATTGCATATTGCCTTGGAGTATATTCTTGTCCTAATTCTTTTACTTTTTCACGTACTATCTTAAAAGAATATGGTGCATATTTTTCATATACAGTTGTAACTTGATTTGTAATATATTTGTAAACACTTTCTCCAGTATTTATTCTATATACAAAAATAAATAGTAAAATTATAGCTATTACTACAAATATTGTAGTAGTCATAAATATCCCTCCTTTTATTGAACAGGAATCGTATTATTAGTTTGTTGAATTATTTTATTAGTTGCAACAGTAGGATTTACAGTTTGTTGCGGAATTTGTTGAATATTAATTGAATTGTTAATATTATTTTGTAAATTTTCTTTTTTATCAAATTCAGGATTTATAAAGCCAGCAGGAATATTAACTCCTTGTCCTTCAATATAATCAATTAAGTATTTACTTGGATTTTTTCTGAATATTGAACCTTCTGGTGTTTTTCTATAAATTACATTATATTTTGCTTCATTATCTTCAGTTACATAAAATTCTGTAACTTCAGCAACTTCACGAATAAATTTTTTGGTTTGTCTATCTTGTCTACCTCTAATTAAAACCCCTAATTGTACATATCTGTAAATTGATTTTAAAAATTGATCTATCTCTTGATTAGTTTCTAACAAACTATACATACGATTAGGAATAGATGAAGCTTTATCAGCATGAATAGTTGATAAAATATAATGTCCAGAAGAAATCGAGTTTCTAACAGCCATAACGGCTTCAGCACTACGAACTTCTGATAATAAAATCCATTTAGGATTTTGACGCATACAAGCAACTAAAACATCACTATATGAGGCAACATTATTTGTTTTCATTGCAACAATATCACGATGTGGAAATATTTTATCTAAATGTAATTCTAACGTATCTTCTATAGTAATTATTTTTTCATCTTCTTTAGTTTTTGAAGCTAAATATTTTACAAACTCTGTTTTACCAGAACCAGTTTCACCACATACCATTATATTACAATGGGCTAAAACACATTGAACCAAAAAATCATGAACATCCAATGTTATATATTTATCGGCAATAATTTTATCTTTTTCAAGTCTTATTTTAGCAGGTGTTTTACGAATAACACATGCAATACCATTACTTGCTACAGAATCATGAATAAAGTTCATACGCAATTCAGCACTTTCAGAATCCAAAAACGGATGTGCAGCATTAAATGATTTTCCCATAACATTAGAACATTGAAATGCCAATTTTTCCATCATAGCATTGTTAATATTTGGATTTTCAATTCTAAAAATACCATGTGATAAAGTTTTTAAATGTATTTGACCATTATTTCCATAAGATATATCTGTAATATCATCATTATTTAAATATTCTGTTAATGGACCAAAATCTATTTGTGAAAATAAATTGTCATTCATAGTTTACTCCATTTCACTTTCTACTTGCGGAGTTTCTGGTTTATCATTTGTATCAGTGAAATTTACAGTATTACTTTCGATAAAATCAACCAATTCTTGACGATCAACTACTAAATCTCCCTCTATAGGAACTGTTCCACCATATGGAACTGGGAATAATTCTACACCAAAACTTTTTAAATATTCTGATTTTTTCAACAAAACAAATACATCTTCTGGAACTCCAAACAGTAAAGTTGCTGGAGTTCTTGTAGTTGTAGAATCTTCAAACACGTTATTTCCAGAACTATCTTTAACTGCTAAAACTTCAACTTGTGCTAACAATCTTCCTACCATAACTTGGCCACTTTCATCTACTGCTTTCATAAATACGTCAATTTTATTTCCTGGAAATATAGAATTACCATAAGTACTTTCTGTTGTTACAGATAACGCATAAGGTCTTTCTCCATCTTTTACCGCTGTAAAAGCAGAATCTGGTAATTGTTCTTCAGCAACTAAAACATCACTGTAAAACATACTTCCTGCTGGTATAACTGTATTAACATTAGAATACATACCAACAATACTTGATTTATTTCGTTTAACATTTGTATTAACGGCAACTGATGGAACACTTATATATGTAATCATATCATCAGTAATTAAAGTTCTTGGTTGAATAGTTTGTTTTGCAACTGGAATTTGAACTGGTTTAACTTGATTTTCTATTGTAGAATTATATCCCCAATATAAAAGTGCTAGTATGATAAT
This sequence comes from uncultured Mycoplasmatota bacterium, assembly GCA_946488855.1. Lineage (GTDB taxonomy): Bacteria > Bacillota_I > Bacilli_A > RF39 > UBA660 > Faecisoma. The sequence goes on along the minus strand of CAMLWC010000019.1, from coordinate 7,256 downwards.
AACCCCCAATATTGTTACAGTATTTTTGTTTGTAATAAATTTTTTAAATGAAACTATAATATTATTCATAATAAATCATCCCTTTCTATTCTACATCTGGCGTTTCTAATATAGCATCTAATTCATTTGAAATTTCAAATTCTAAAACTTCACCAGTTAAATTTGTTGATTCAGTACTACTAACCCTTATACTAACTTTCGGTGGCATTTCATTTATATCAAAAATTTCTACTTTATAAGTTTTAGCTAAAGTTGCACTTTCCGCAAATCTCCTCAAAAAATTTTCAGCAAATTTTTCACGATCTATTCTTATTATTCCTTCATCTCTATACGAAGCTAAATCCAAAGCATCATACATTGCAGCTTCAGTAACTTCTTTTAGTAAATGATAATTATGTTCATCAGTATTCGTAGCAGATTGAAAAAAGAAAATAAAGAAAATTGCTACAATACCTGCACTAGCAATAGCAGCCCCCCAAAATGATTCTTTCACTTTATCAACCTCCTAACTATAAATACTATTTCTTTTGTTTCTAATATAAGCAATTACAGAGATAGTACCACCTAAAACTATAAGAATAATATAATAATAATCTGTCAAAAATATTATAATATAGTGAAATAAAGAATCATTATCTACAACTTTTTTTTCTTTTTCTTCTTCTTTTAATTTATCATTCTTATATTGATTAACTTTATCTAAAAAAGTATTATAATCAAGATTATGACTTGACCATTTTTGACATAAACTAAACTCTTGAATATCTGCACAAATTGAATTATTATAATATTTATTATATTTTGGTAAAACAATTCTTATTGTATACAAACTTGTATCCAAACAATCAGGATTATTTAAATAAAAATTGTATATTACAGTTTCACCACTTTTATAATTTTTTAGCACATATTCACCAGTTTTATTTTTATATGTTTTTTCTGTTGTTGAATCAACAAAATATATATCATTAGTTAAATTTGTCAATGTAATATCAAACAAAGCATCATCATTTACAATTTTATATTCATAACTATAATTAATGTTTGACGCAATTTTTTTCATTTCGGCTATATCACTATACATACATTTTGCTTGAATATTATTTGTAGGAATAAACATTAATAAGAAAAATAAACATATTACTTTTTTCATTTTACTCCTCCATTATTTAATTATATCATAAATTTTTTAAATTTAAAATTATTTTAATATATATTCATAACTTTTATTTCTTATTGTAAAGATAAAAGATATATGTTCTGCTTGCATAACTTCTTTTACGACTTCAATATAATAAATATTATTTTGATTTGTTCTTTTACTATTTACTTCTTTAAATTCAATTTGTTGAATTTTCTTTTCACCATTAATAACATAACTCAATTTACCAAATTTATATATAAAATCATACAAATCATATATGCCATTAAGTTTTTCATCAGATTGAATCGTTCCATCTATTTTTAACAAAACCTTGTCATAATTAGAATTAACAGCTGGTAACAAATATTCATATGAATTATAACATTTAGAATTTACACAATAATTATAATTTAATTTATATTTTTTTTGAATATCAAAAGCTCTTATGTTTATTTTAGTGTTTCCCAAAATACTATCTTCAAAAGTTAATTCTTCATTTAAATTTGAATTAATATCAGATTCTATACCAATTAAATTTTTATATTTTATATTTATTTTTGTACTTTTAAATTCACCTTTTTCATCCATCTTATTTTTATCAACAAAAGAAAATATTATTTCTTTTTTTACAAGTTCTTTAGGAATTTGATAAACTAAAACTTTTTTCTCGTAATCTTGATTTATTGTTTCGCCTTGATATACATATCCAAAATCTGAAAAACTATCCTTATATTGAATTGTAGGTGTATACACATAATTATCTATTAATATTTTCGTAGTAGCCATATCTAATGATATTGCATTATTTGTATTATTTTTAATATTAATTACTAAAATTAAATAATAATCATCTGTTAAAACATTTCCTTTATAATCAGTATTTGTCAAATAACTATCTAAAATACTTATTGTAAAATAATTTCCACTAAAATAAACATTTTCGTTTAATATTTTTTCATTTTTAAAAGTTGACGCTACTATAATTACAGTAAAAGTTAAAGCTACTGTAGTTAATAAAATATTAGCTAATTTCTTATTTTCTTTATAAGTATATTTAATAAATCTTATCTGTTTTCGTATATTTCTTATTAATTTATTACTATCAAAATTAATTTGAACTTCTACTTCTTCTCTATCTTCTTCAGTTATATTTATTTTTTTTAAATCTGCATCAAAATCAAATTTTCTAACATCAAATCCAGTTGCTCTTATAAAAACTATAATTGCTTCAATTAACTGAATAATGAAACCAATCATTATTAAGTCTCTAATAAGTAAAATTGTTCTAGTATCTACTATATTATTTGTTAAATTAATTAAAGTAAATTTTGACACTTGTAATAATACTACATTATAAATAAAAACAGCAATTAATATTGTATAAAATAAATATGGCTTTTTCTTTATAATCATTACTATCAATATAATTGTAGAAATAATTATTATTAATATAGGAACAAATTGAAAAAACCAAGGAAGTAATGGTGTTACTAAATCTTGCCCCTTAACATTTATAATTATTGTGCTATATTCATTAAAAAAGTCTAACAAACCTTTTGTTTTATATATTGAATAACAAACTAAAACAGCTAACAATACATGCATTAGCTTAAAATGTTTGATAAAAAAAGCATAAGGTTTTCTAAGTATCATAGTACCCCACCTTTATTCTTAAGTAAATTATATAATATTTTAATCTTTATTTCAATAAAAAAAGAAAAAAAGATTAAACTTTTTTAATATTGGCTGCCCTAATTAGATTCGAACTAATGATCACGGAGTCAGAGTCCGCTGCCTTACCGCTTGGCCATAGGGCAATAGAACAAATTATATTTTTTCATATAATTTGTATAATTCTTCACATTTGTTTTTATCCATTGGTTTAGTATCTTTTAATCGATATCTCATATTCAATTTTTCATATTTTGGAATTCCAATCGTTGTATAAGGTAAAAATTCAATTTTTTCAATATCATATTTATTTAAAAATTTTTTTAATTCTTCAATATATTCTTTGTTATCATTTATATTAGGAACTATAACTTGTCTTATCCATATTCTTTTTTTTAATTTCTGACATAAATTTAAGAATTTAATTGATTCTTCAATTCTTTGTCCAGTCATAGTAATATATTCATCTTTGTCTATTGCTTTTATATCCATCATTACTAAATCAACGTATTTTAAAATTTCTTCATTTTTTGTTCCACCAAAACCAGCTGTATCTAAACAAGTATTAATGCCATTTTGTTTACATTTTTTTAATATATCTATTAAAAAATCTGATTGTAAAAGTGGTTCGCCTCCAGAAAAGGTTACACCACCTTCACTACCAAAATAATTTTTATATTTTAATATTTTATTAATTAATTCTTCTGAAGTTATTTTTAATCCTTCGTTTAAATTCCATGTCTCAGGATTATGACAAAATAGACATCTTAATTTACAACCTTGCATAAATATTACATATCTAATACCAGGTCCATCAACTAATCCCATAGTTTCTATTGAATTTATATACCCTACCATTAAACACCTTCATGGAAAGTTCTACTTATTACTTCTAATTGTTGTTCTTTACTTAATCTATTAAAATGAACAGCATAGCCTGATACTCTTATAGTTAAATTTGGATAATTATCAGGGTGTTCCATTGCATCAATTAATTGTTCCCTATTTAAAACATTGACATTTAAATGATGAGCACCTTGCACAAAATAACCATCTAATATACTAACCAAATTGTTTATTCTTTCTTCTTCACTATGACCTAAAGCATTCGGAATAATAGAGAATGTATTAGAAATACCATCTTGACATACATCTTTATATGGTATTTTAGCAACTGAATTTAACGAAGCTAATGCTCCACTACTATCTCTACCATGCATTGGATTTGCTCCAGGTGCAAATGGTTCACCTTTTTTTCTGCCATCAGGAGTAGTACCTGTTTTTTTACCATATACAACATTTGAAGTTATAGTTAAAACAGATAATGTGTGTTTAGCATTCTTATATAGAGGATGTTTTTCTAATTCTTTGATAAATTTTTTTACAATATCCACAGCAATACTATCTACTCTATCATCATCATTACCATATTTTGGGTAATCTCCCTCTATTTCAAAATCAATAGCTATACCATTTTCATTTCTAATTGGTTTTACTTTGGCATATTTTATTGCGGATAATGAATCTGTAGCAACTGATAATCCAGCAACGCCAAAAGCCATTAAATGTTCAACATCTGTATCATGTAATGCCATTTGTGATTTTTCGTATGCATATTTATCATGCATATAATGAATTATATTCATTGCATCAACATAAGTTTTAGCAATTTTTTCTAACATTTTATAATAAGCAGTTTTTGTTTTTTCATAATCTAATATTTCATCTGTTATTTTATCTATATCTTCAACAACTACTTTTCCGCTAATTTCATCTATTCCACCATTTATAGCGTACAATAATGATTTAGCTAAATTACATCTTGCACCAAAAAATTGCATTTGTTTTCCAACTTTCATAGCTGATACACAACATGCTATAGCATAATCATCACCATAAATAGGACGCATTACATCATCATTTTCATATTGAATTGCATCAGTCAAAATAGATATTTTTGTACAATACTTTTTAAAGTTGATAGGTAAATCTTTAGACCATAAAACTGTCAAATTTGGTTCTGGAGATGGTCCTAAATTTATTAATGTATGTAAATATCTAAAACTATTTTTAGTAACTAAACTTTTCCCATTTAAAGTCATACCAGCTAATGATTCGGTTACCCAAGTTGGGTCACCTGCGAATAATTCATTATATTCTGGAGTTCTTAAATGCCTAGCAATTCTTAATTTTATAACAAATTGATCAATTATTTCTTGAGCTTCCTTTTCAGTTATTACATTGTTTTTTAGATCTCTTTCAATATAAATATCTAAAAATGTAGAAGTTCTTCCTAAACTCATGGCAGCACCATTATTTTCTTTAATTGCAGCTAAATATCCAAAATATAGCCATTGTGTAGCTTCTTTAGAATTAGTTGCTGGTTTAGAAATATCAAATCCATATTTTAAAGCCATACTTTTAATTTCATTTAGTGCTTTAATTTGTTCACTGACTTCTTCTCTTAATCTAATTGTAGTTTCATTTATTTCAGTTATATTTCTTAAATCTTTTTGTTTTTCTTCTATTAGATAATCAATTCCGTATAGTGCAATTCTACGATAATCACCTATTATTCTTCCCCTACCATAAGCATCTGGTAGTCCAGTTAATAGGCCGGCACTTCTTGCTTTTTTTATTTCTTCAGTATAAGCATCAAAAACGCCATCATTATGTGATTTTCTAAATTCTTTAAAATGTTTATCAATTGTTTCATCTAATTTGTATCCATACGCATCTAATGAACTATGTGCCATTCTGATACCGCCATATAAATTAACAATTCTTTTTAATGGTTTATCAGTTTGTAATCCTACTATTATTTCATTTTCTTTATCTATATAACCAGGATTAAAATTATCTATACCAGAAATTATTTTTGTTTCAACATCTAAAATACCATTTTTTAGTTCTTCTTTTGTTAATTCATTTACTTTATTTAAAATTATTTTTGTCTTTTCTGATATTCCTTCTAAAAAAGATTCATCACCTAAATATTCAGTATAATTATTTAATATAAAATCTTCTACATTAATTTCTTTTTTCCATTTTTCACCTTTAAACTCATTCCAAGCTTCCATCATTATCACCATCCTGTACATATTAGTATATCACAAATTATTTTAAATTTAAAAAAAGTTAAATTAATTTAACTTTTATTGACATTTTTTAAACAAACTACTTTTCATTATCTACATCAATTGTACTAAATTTTATTCCCTTTTTGATTATCAAATAAATTGATATAATTTAATTATAACATAAAATTAATTTAAAAATGAAGATTTTGTGAAATGTATTAACAAATTAATTTTTTATGGTAAAATATTAATTTGTCATAAAAATTATAAGGAGGGTTTAATATGATTGAAGATGAAAAATTTTATGAACAATACAGTAAAAAATATATTCTTGAAAAAAATAAATTCTTTTTAAAATGGTTAAAGGAAAAAATTAAAAATGGATATAATGTTTTTATGGATATCGACGAATTGCAAGATTTGGTAAATAATTTAGTTAGTTGGTATGAAATCAAATATCCTGAAAGAGAGATAAAAGCTAAGGAAGGAATAATTGACGAAGATTTTAAAGATATTGAAAAATTATCAAAAAAAATGGATTTTTCACAATTATTGTATAGATTATCTTCTAAACAATTAAAATTGATAAAATGTGAATATCGAGCCGATTATTGGGGACAAAGAGAAATAAAGCATAATGATCAACTTATAAATTTAGGTACTACTGTTTTTTTATCTATTTCTAGAAAAAATATTGATCGTTATGATATTACTACTTGGGGAAATGATACTCCATATTTTATGATAAGTGCTGATGCTACAACTGGTAAATTATTAAATACATATGACCTTGGAGAAATTATTGATTGTAAAGAAATAACACTTGAGCAATTATATAAAATACTAAAAGATGATAAGCAATCAGAATTTGATTTTTCTGAATTAACAAAATGCATCAAAAGTCATATTGTAGATACAAAATTAAGAAACATTATTTTACAACTAGCTGCTTTAAAATTACTTTTTTCTAAAAATACAAATCAAACTATAGGCTACATAAGAGCCAAAAAACTAATTGAAGAATTTAATGATAATTTAGGTTTAAATCTTAGCACCAAAGAAATTGATGAAATTATTACACAAAATTATTCTATTGATGATAAAAGTAAACATACGAAAAAAAGTAAAATCGAGCAAATGAAAATAAAAATTCACACAATAAAAAAATAACTGAAAGTAAAGTTTTTATCAAAAATATATTTAAAAATAGTAAATAAAAATACCAACTTTTAAGAAGGTATTTTTAATATTATAAATAAAACTAGTTAATATTTATTATAACTCTAAAAACGAGTAATTATTAATTTGGTGCCGTTGAGGAAGTTATCTACAACTTTTACCAAAGGTAATTGATATATGAA
>CAMLWC010000018.1 GCA_946488855.1 uncultured Mycoplasmatota bacterium | reverse complement strand
TATTGGTGATAAGCAACTGTTTAAAAGTGGTTTAGTAGAGTAAAATCGAAAAATCACTTTTTCTTTGTATTAAATTATGATATAATAAAAATAAAGAAATAAAATTAAATAGGTGATTAAATTGAAAAAAGTTGTTGTATTGGGTGGAGGAACAGGTTTATCTACCCTACTTCGTGGATTAAAACAATTTCCTATTGATATAACTGCTATAGTTGCTGTTTCTGATGATGGCAGAAGTACAGGAAAATTAAGGCAAGAATTTAATGTTCCAGCAGTTGGAGATATTAGGCAAGTAATTGTTGCTTTATCTGAAACAGAACCATTAGTACAGAAATTATTAAATTATAGATTTAAAACTAATAGTGATTTAAATGGACATGCTTTAGGCAATTTATTACTTACAGGCCTTATAGATGTTGCTGGTAATATGTCTACTGGAATTGAATCATTAGGTAAAATTTTAAATTTAAAAGGAAAGGTTTTACCTTTAACAGAAGATAATGTTGTTTTAATGGCAAAAATGGAAGATAATAAAATAATTGAAGGAGAACATAATATTACAGAATATAATAAAAATATTAAGGAGATATTTTATAAAAAAGAACCAAAAGTATTAGATGAAGTTATTTATGAAATAGAACATGCTGATTTAATTATATTAAGTATGGGAAGTTTATTTACGAGTATTTTACCTAACCTAATATGTAAAGATGTAAAAAGAGCTATTGATAATAGTAATGCAGAAGTAATGTATGTTTGTAATATTATGACACAACCTGGAGAAACAGATAATTATAAAGCAAGTGATCATATTAAAATAATAAATAATTATTTAGGTAATAAAAAAGTATCAATCATATTGGTAAATAATGGTAAAATAACAAAAAAAATAAAAGATAAATACGCAACTTTAGAACAAAAAGATGAAGTAATTTATGATAAAAATGAATTAAAAAATTTAAAATTAAAAATAGTTGCTGATAATTTTATTAAAGTAGAAGATGAAGTTTTAAGGCATAATATAGCTAAATTAGGATTTCATATATATTCTTATTTTTTAAAGGGTGATTAATATGTCGTTTACAGCTACAGTTAAAAATGAAGTAAGTAAATTAGAAATAAATGAAGTTGAAAAAATTGCTGAATTATCAGCAATATTTTCAAATGGTGCTATTGTTGAAAATGACAATATAAAAATAACAACAGAAAATGCTAGTGTATCAAGAAGAATATTTAGTTTAATTAAAGATATCTACAAAATAATACCAAATATTATAGTGAGAAGAAGTTTAAATTTTAATAAAAAATATATGTATATTCTACACATAAAAAGTAAAAATATTGATATTTTAGATAAAATTCCTAAAGATTATATAATAGATGATGATGAATCAATTAGAGCTTATTTAAGAGGGGTTTTTTTAATGTCTGGATCAATTAATGACCCGAAAACATCAAGATATCATTTAGAATTTTTAGTAAATGATGAAGAATATGCTTTTTTCTTAAATGGCTTATTGAATAAATATAATTTAAATAGTAAAGTATTAAAAAGAGAAACTAAGTACATGATATATATAAAAGAGGCTGAAAAAATAAGTGATTTTTTAAGAATAATTAATGCATATAATGCCGTTATGTATTATGAAGATATAAGAATATATAGGGATCATAAAAATATGACTAATAGATTAAACAATTGTGAGCAAGCTAATGTTGATAAAATAATTGAAACTGCTAATAAACAAATTAAAGATATAGAAATTATTAATAAGGTAGGATTAGATTTATTAGATGAGAAAGAAAGAATAGTTGCATTATATCGATTAAAGTATAAGGATGTATCATTACTTGAATTAAGTGAAATAATATCAATAGAAACAGGTAACAAAATCACTAAATCAGGATTATATCATCGTTTCAAAAAAATAAGTGAATTAGCCGACAAGTTGAAAGAGAAATTATAAATTCTCTTTTTATTATTTTAATTTTATAGTATAATTAATATGGGTGATTTTATGGAACAAATCTTTAATTCATTAACGCAACTTATAAAAGAACATGATAATATATTAATTATGACTCATAAAAATCCTGATTTTGATGGTATGGGTTCTGCTTTAGGATTACAACAAATTATATATAGTTTTAAAAAAGAAAGCTATATTTGTATGAATAATAGTGAAAAAAATGAATCGTTAAAAAAAAGTTATGATTTAATAAAACAAAATGGTTTATATTTTAATTCAATTAAAAAATCTAATGTTGATAAATTAATTGATGAAAATACTTTATTAATTATATTAGATACTCATAAAAAAGAAATGACAGAAATTCCTGAATTAGTAGATAAAGTTAAAAATGTTATAGTTATTGATCACCATATAAAAAATAAAGATTATATAAAAGATTATAAATTAAGTTATATTAATGAAAGTTTGTCTAGTACGGTAGAATTTATGGCAAATTATATAAAATATTTAAATAAAAAAATAGATTCTTTATTTGCTACTATAATGTTAGTTGGTTTAGAGATAGATACAAATAATTTTAGATTAAAAACAACAGAAAAAACTTATGAAGCAGCAGCTTATTTAACACAATTAGGTGCGGATAACATTTTAAAACAAGAATTATTACAAGAAAATAAAGATAATTATGTAAAAAGACAAAAATTAATTGAAAAAAGTTTTATGATAAATAAAAATATGACATTGTGTATATTAGACAATAAAGTATATGAAAATAAAGATTTAGCTGCTATTGCTGAGGAATTATTACAATTTGAAAATGTTGAAGCATCATTTGTTATTGGGAAAATAAAAAGTAATATAATTGGCATAAGTGCAAGATCAATAGGTAAAATTAATGTTGAAGAAATAATGGCTAAATTAGGTGGTGGTGGACATTATACGGAAGCTGCTACACAAATTAAAGATAAAACAATAGTTGAAGTACAAAAAATGTTATTAGATACTATAAAGGAGGAACAATGAAAGTAATATTTATTAAAGATTTAAAAGGTCAAGGTAAAAAAGGTGAAATAAAAGAAGTAAAAGATGGGTATGGTACATTTTTAATAAAAAATAATATTGCAAATATTGCTAATGAATCTAATTTAAAACATTACAATACATTAAAGAGTAAACAAGAATTAGAAGAAAATTTATATATTAAAGATTGTGAAAAATTAAAAGAACAATTGGAAAAATTAAAAATAACTATCAAAGTGAAAGTTGGAACACAAGATCGTGTTTTTGGTAGTATTAGTACAAAACAAATTGTAACAGAATTAAAAAAATTAAATTATGATATTGATAAAAATAAAATAAAGTTAGATCATCCGTTATCTAGTTTAGGGACTCATATTGTAAATATTGAGTTACATAAAAAAGTAACAGCAAATTTAAAAGTAAATTTAGTAAAGTAGGTGTTTTATGCAAGAAAAAACCATACCTCATAGTATAGAAGCAGAACAAGCAGTCTTAGGATCAATGTTTTTAACTAAATATGCTTTACAAAAAGGTATTGAAAGTTTAAATGAAAATTTATTTTATTTAGATAGTCACAATAAAATATTTTCAGTTATAAGAGATTTAGCTGAATCAAATAAACCAATTGATATAATGACTGTAAGTGAAGAATTAAAAAAAAGAAATTGGTTAAACACAATTGGTGGTATTGAATATTTAACTACGGTAGCAAGAAGTGTTCCAACGGCTGCTAATATTGAGGAATATATTAAAATAGTAGAAGAAAAAGCTATTTTAAGAAGATTGATTGATGAAGCTACTAATATAGTAACTGATGCTTATAATTCAACGAACAGTATTAATGATATATTAGATAATGCTGAAACAAAAATATTAAATGTTGTTAAAACAAGAAAAGGTACTGAGTTTAGAAGTATTCAAGATGTTTTATTTAAAACACAAGCAGATTTAGAAAAAATATCTAAAAATAAAGGTGAAATGACAGGAATTTCAACTGGTTTTTACAAATTAGATAAAATAACATCTGGATTACATCCTCATGAATTAATTATTATAGCAGCTCGCCCTGGTATGGGAAAAACAGCTTTTGCTTTAAATCTAGCTACTAATATAGCTATGAATGGGAAAACAGTAGCTTTGTTTAATATGGAAATGAGTGCTGAACAATTAGTAATGAGAATGTTAGCTTCTGTTGGTCAAATATTTGGTGATAAATTAAAAAGTGGTAATTTAAAAAATGATGATTGGAAAAGAATAAATGAAGCTATAAGTAGATTAGCAGAGACTAAGATGTATATTGATGATACATCAGGTATGACTATTAGTGAAATAAGAGCTAAATGTCGAAGATTAGCTTCAATGAAAGATGGATTAGATATAATCATTATCGATTATTTACAATTAATTCAAGGTTCAGATAGATATAAAGGTAATAGAGTTCAAGAAGTTACTGAAATATCAAGAAGTTTAAAAACTTTAGCAATGGAATTAAAAGTTCCTGTTATAGCTTTATCACAATTATCAAGAAGTGTTGAAGGAAAAGGAAGAAAAGATAATCGTCCAATTTTAAGTGATTTAAGAGAATCTGGTTCTATTGAACAAGATGCTGATATAGTAGCAATGCTTCATCGTGAAGATTATTATGACAGAGAAGCTAGAATAGATGAAAATACTAGTAGAACAACTTTGATTATAGCAAAACATCGTAATGGACCAGTAACTGATATTCCACTTATATTTAAAACTAATACTAGTACATTTAATTCAGTTGATGAAAGTATGGAAGGTGATGTATGAAAAATATCGGATCTATTATAATTAGTTTGATATTAGGAATAATATTATTTTTAATATGTTTTGATTATAATCAAATGAAGTATCCTGAAGAACTTTATAATGTATATTTAGATGGTAATTATTTAGGTACTATAGAATCAAAATCAGAATTAGAAAAATATATTGATGAAAAAGCATCTCATTTAATTAATGTTTCTGAAGTAACAAAAACTTATTGTGAAGATGATAGGACATTAGAAGAAATAATTGAAGAGGAAAATTTACAAAATTTAATTGATGATAATGTGAAATATTATGAGCAAGATAATAAAAAATGTATGGATATAACTATTAAAGATGGCGAAACGATTGAAAAGATATATACCCCAAATGGGTTAAATATAGAAAAAGTATTGACATATAGTGGTGAAATAAATACAGTTGAAGATATATATTCTAAAATTGTTGATTTAAAATCTTTCACAATTAAAGGTTATCAATTTATATCAAGAGAAGAAGATAAACAAAAAGATTTTTATGTAACTGATAAAGCAATTTTTGAAGAAGCAGTAAAACAATTAATTAATACATATGTTGGTGAAGATAATTATAAAGCATATATTGATGGTACACAGTTAAAAATAGAAACTGTTGGTTCTATAATAGAAAATGTTTATATAAAAGAAGAAATAACTGTAAAAGAAATTCAAATTCCATTAGATTATAAAATATATACTGATTCTATGGAATTAGCGCAATTTCTATTATATGGTGATAATCCTGTTACTAAAACTTATAAAGTAAAAGAAGGACAAATGATTTCTGATATTGCTTTAGAAAATGAAATTAGTAAACAAGAATTTTTAATATCCAATCCTAAGTACCGTGATGAAAATAGTTTGATTGCTGTTGGAACTGAAGTATTAATTAAACAAACAAATCCACAATTAAAAGTAGTTGTCGAAAAATATATAGTTGAAGATAAAGTAAATAGTTTCAAAACTGTATATCAATATGATGATACACAATATCAAGGATATACTGAAGTTGTTCAAGAAGGTGAAGATGGTTTAGAAAGAGTCAGTCAAAAACAACAAATTGTTAATGGTGCTATCGCATTCGTTGAACCTGTTTCAAAAGAAATATTAAAAAATAGTGTTGATAAAATAATAATAAAAGGTGATAAAGTTGTTCCTAATGTTGGAGATTTAAATAACTGGGCATGGCCTAGTGAAAGTGGATGGGTAATTTCTGATGATTATCAATGGCGTATTCATCCTATAACAGGTGCTCGTCAATTTCATAATGCTATTGATATAGCTGGTACTGGTTATAATTCACCTATATATGCGGCTAATAATGGTACTGTAATAACTAAAGTAGCGTATCATTATTCATATGGTAATTATATTGTAATAGATCATAATAATGGTTATTATACATTGTATGCTCATATGAATAAGTTTATGGATGGTATAGAAGTTGGAACCGTTGTTTCAAGAGGACAACAAATAGGATATGTAGGCTCTACTGGGTATTCAACTGGACCTCATATTCATTTTGAAGTATGGAAAAATTGTTTAAGATGTCATATTAGTCCTTGGAGTTTATATCGATGAAAGTTTCAGTTTTAGCGTCTGGTTCTAAAGGAAATTGTACTTATATAGAAACAAATAACACAAAAGTATTAATAGATTTAGGAATGAGTAATTTATATGTTGAAAAAAAATTAATATCATTAGGAGTTAACCCTGATGATATTAATTGTATTTTTATAACTCATACTCATACCGATCATGTTGCAGGACTAAAAGTTTTTATTAAAAAACATCATCCTAAAATATTTTTAACTACTAAAATGTATGATGAATTACATGATATATTAAATGATTATGAAATATTAGAAGATAAAATTGTATTAGATGATTTATTAGTTGATTATTTTAAAACATCTCATGATACAGATTCAGTAGGCTATATTTTTAAAAATAACGATAAAGAGATTGTTTATGTAACTGATACTGGTTATTTGAATATGAAAAATTTGAAAAAATTAAATAATAAAGATTTTTATATTTTTGAAAGTAATCATGATATTGAATTACTTATGAATAATCCACATTATCCTTATCAAATAAAACAAAGAATATTAGGTGATAAAGGTCATTTATCTAATATTCAATGTAGAGAATATTTAAAAAAAATAATTGGTGATAAAACAAAATATATTGTTTTAGCCCATCTTTCAGAACAAAATAATAATCCTAATATTGCTTTAGATAATTTAAAAGATATAACTAACATAAAAATATTAGTTGCTGATCAAAATGAAAGTACCGAGTTGATTGAAGTATGATAAAAATAATATGTGTAGGAAAGTTAAAAGAAAAATATTTAGTTGATGCTTGTTTAGAATATACTAAAAGAATAAATAAATATACTAAATTAGAAATAATTGAATTAAAAGATAGTAATATTAAAGATGAACGAGATAATATTTTAAAATATATTAATAAAGATTATATAATTACTTTAGAAATAGAAGGAAATATGTTGGACTCCCCTACTTTAGCTAAAAAGATTGATAGCATATTTTTAACAAACTCTAATATTACCTTTATTATTGGTGGATCTTTAGGATTACATGAAGATATAAAAAAATTAAGTAATTTTAAATTATCTTTTTCAACTTTAACATTCCCCCATCAATTATTTAGAGTTATGCTATTAGAACAAATATATAGAAGTTTTAAAATACTAAATAATGAAACCTATCATAAATAAATTGTAAGAAATTACAATTTTTTTTGATATACAAGTAGGAATTTAGAATAATTTTATCGTATATAACTAGTAGGATGTAATTTAATGAAAAAAATATTAACTGCAAAATATGAAGTTATATTTATGCATACAGTAGTAAAAAAATATATAAATGTCGAATTAGATTCTAAATATAATAAATACATAAAAGAAAGAAATTTATTACATATGTTTAAACTATGTTTAGATAGAAAAGAATAAATAAGCTTTAAAAGAAAATGTAAAATAAATAAATATTAACTGTGGGAGAAAAATGGATAAAGAAATGTATGTTAGAAGGAATATTACAAACTGCTAAAAATATGTTAGAAGCTAATATGAGTATTGAAACAATATCAAAATTAACAGGTTTATCTGTAAAGAAAATAAAAGATATGTTACTTTAATTTTTATTTTATGGTATACTTAATTGTAGGAGTGATAAAATGATTGAAACACCACATATTAAGTGTAATAAAGAAGATATTTCTGATGTAGTTTTAATGCCAGGAGATCCTTTAAGAGCAAAATTTATTGCTGAAACATATTTAGATGATTATAAATTAGTTAATGATGTAAGAAATATGTTAGCTTATACAGGTTATTATAAGGGTAAAAAAATAACTATTTTCTCTTCTGGTATGGGTATGGCTAGTATGGGAATATATTGTTATGAATTGTATAAATTTTTTGATGTAAAATATATAATAAGAATTGGTTCTTGTGGAAGTATAAATAAAGAAATTAAATTATTAGATACTATTCTTTCTACTTCAAGTTATACAGAAACAAATTTTAGTTATACATATAGTTCTAAAAATATTAATGAAGTTGAATCTAGCAAATATTTAAATAATATTATTTTAAACAAAGATAGCAAAATTAAAAAAGGAAAAACTGCTTGTAGTATGGTATTTGATGCTTATATAGAAAATAAAGATGATTATAATACGAGATTACCTAAAGATATAATAGCTAGTGAAATGGAAGCTTTTGCTCTATTTTATATAGCCAAATTATTAAATAAAGAAGCAAGCTGTTTATTAACTGTTTCAGATTCTTTATATGATAATAAAAAAATATCTTCAATAGAACGTCAAATTAATTTAAAACACATGATAGAAATTGCTTTAGAAACATGTTTGGAGGTAGAATAATGGAATTAATGGATAAAGCTATAGAAGCTAAAAAAAATTCATATAGCCCCTACTCTAATTTTAAAGTTGGGGCGGCTTTATTAACTAAGGATGGAAAAATATTTACAGGTTGTAATATAGAAAGTGTATCATATACACCTACTTGCTGTGCTGAAAGAGTCGCTTTTTTTAAAGCAATAAGTGAAGGATATAAAGCTTTTGAAGCTATAGCTATAAGTGGTGACAAAGAATATTGTTATCCATGCGGTGTATGTCGTCAAGTTATGAGCGAATTTTGTGATAAAAATTTTAAAATTTATGTTGGAGATAAAGAATATACATTAGATGAGTTACTACCCTATTCTTTTGATATGGAGAAATAATTATGAGAATGTATGATATTATAGAAAAGAAAAAAAATAAATTATCTTTAACTAAAGAAGAAATTGAATTTTTTGTTAATGGTTATGTTGCAAATGAAATTCCCGATTATCAAGTTTCTAGTTTATTAATGGCTATTGTTTTAAATGGTATGGATGATTTAGAAGTAACAAATTTAACTTTAGCTATGGCAAATTCAGGAGATAAATTAAATTTAAATTTTAATGCTGTGGATAAACATTCAACAGGTGGTGTCGGTGATAAAACAACTTTAATAATAACGCCAATCGTAGCTTGTTTAGATTGTAAAGTAGCTAAAATGAGTGGAAAAGGATTAGGGTATACAGGAGGAACTATTGATAAATTAGAGTCAATACCAGGATTTAAAGTTCAATTAGATGACGATAAATTTATTAATCAAATAAATGATATTAATGTTAGTATAATTAGTCAAACTAAAAATATAGCTCCAGCCGATAAAAAAATATATGCTTTAAGAGATGTGACTGCTACTGTTGAAAGTATTCCTTTAATTGCCTCTAGCATTATGAGTAAAAAAATAGCTAGTGGCGCTAAAAATTTAGTATTAGATATTAAAGTTGGTAGTGGAGCATTTATGAAGAACTTAATAGATGCTTCCAAATTAGGCCAAACCATGGTTAACATCGGTAAAAATGCTTCTATTAATACAGTTGCAATATTAACTAATATGAATGAACCATTAGGAAATAATATAGGTAATAATTTAGAAGTATTAGAAGCAATTGAAGTATTAAAAGGAAATGGTCCAAAAGACTTAACTGATATTTCTATTGAATTAGCTAGTTATATGGTAAGTATTACTAAAAATATTAACTATGAAGAAGCAAAAACTAAAGTAATAGAAGTATTAGATAGTGGCAAAGCATTAAATAAATTTTATGAATTGGTTAAATATCAAGGTGGCGATATTTCCAAATTAAATCATACCTCAAAATATGAATATAAAGTATATTCTAAAAAAAGTGGCTACATAACTAAAATGGATACAGCTAAAATAGGTAAAATAAGTTCTATGTTAGGTGCAGGTAGAATAAAAAAAGATGATTTAATTGATTATAATGCTGGTATTGTTTTAAATAAAAAAATAAATGATTATGTTAATAAAAATGACTTGTTAGCTACATTATATACGGATAAAAAAATTGATTTAATAAATGATTATTTAGATAGTATAGAAATAACTGATAATAAAGTTAATAATGATTTAATATTAGGAGTTATAAAATGAAAGACGTAGTAAATAAATTAATTAAATTAAATAAAACAATATCAACTATGGAATCTTGTACTGGAGGATTTTTAGCTAATTCAATAACTAATATTGAGAATTCTAGTAAAGTATTTAAATTTGGAGCTGTTACATACTCTAATGAATATAAAATAAAGATGGGCGTAGATAGTAATATTATCGATAAATATACTGTTTATAGTATTGAAACAGCTATTTCAATGAGTAAATCTATATCTTTATATACTGATTCTGATTATGGTGTAGGAATAACTGGGAAATTAAATAAACAAGATGATTCAAATCCTTATGGCTCTAATAATATAGTTTATGTAAGTGTTTATGATAAATCAAAAAATCATAATTATACAATGACTATTGAAGATTTAATTGGTGATAGACAGACAATGAAACAAGAAATTATTAATAGAATTGTTATTTTATTAAAAAATATTGTATAAAAATAAAAATAAATAATCAATATTAATTAGGTGATGAAAATGAAAAAATTAATATTGGTTATTTTTTTAATATTTTTATTTTATATATGTGTAGGTCATGTATCTAGTTTAGCAATTCCTGAAGATGCTTTAAGAATAAGAGTGATTGCTAATAGTAATTCAGAATATGATCAAGAAATTAAAAAAATAGTAAAAGAAAGTATTCAATATAAAATGTATGAATTATTAAAAAATACTAAAGGAATAGAAGAAGCAAGAAGAATTATAAATAATAATTTAGATAATATAGATAATGAAGTTAAATCAACTTTACAATTATTAAATTATGAGTTAGGATATGATATTAATTTTGGATTAAATTACTTTCCTAGTAAAGAATATAAAGGAATTACATATGATGAAGGTTATTACGAATCATTAGTTATAACATTAGGTGAAGGTAAAGGAGATAATTGGTGGTGTGTTTTATTTCCACCATTATGTTTATTAGAAGCAGAAGAAAGTACTGAAGTAGAATATACTTCATTTGTAAAAGAACTACTAGATAAATATCTATAAATTATGTTATAATTATCAAAAGGTGTTTGTATGTGGGAAAAGCCAATTAAAGAAGTAAGTTATGGAACATTAAAAATATATAGTGAAAAAATTGCTCCTCAAGAAAAAAAGAATACGATAGTTTAAAAAAATAGTTGCTTACTATTTTTTTTTATTATATAATTAATAATGGTGAAGAATTATGGATAAAGTATATGATTATTTATTGAATAATATTAGATTAAAATATGGTGATGCGGTTATAGTAGGTGTTTCTGGTGGACCAGATTCTATGGCGTTATTGCATATATTAATTAGATTAAAAAAAGCATTGGATTTACAAATTATATGTGCTCATGTTAATCATAATACTGGAAGAAAAGGACAATTTGAAGAACAAAAATTTGTAGAAAATTATTGTAAAAATAATAGTGTTATATTTGAAACAATGGTTATTGAAGAATATGGGGATGATAATTTTCACAATGAAGCAAGAAGTATTAGATATAATTATTTTAGCAAATTAGCTAAAAAATATAATGCTAAATATGTTTTTACAGCTCATCATGCGGATGATTTAATCGAAACTATTTTAATGAGAATTGTAAGAGGTTCTACTTTAAGAGGATATAGTGGTTTTTCAGAAATTGTTAAAATGGGTAATTATACAATTGTAAGACCATTAATTCATTATACTAAAGATGAAATTTATGTTTATTTAAATAAAAATAAAATAAAATATATGATGGATTCTTCTAATACTAAAGACGTTTATACAAGAAATAGATTTAGAAAATATATCGTACCAGAATTTAAAAAAGAAGATAAAAATGTTCATGAAAAATTTTATAAATTTAGTAAAACTTTATTAGAATATAATGATTATATCGATAAACAAGTAAGTAAGAAATATAATAAAATATGTCCTGATAATGTTTTAAATATTGAAGAATTCTTAAAACAAGAAAAATTAATCC
Source organism: uncultured Mycoplasmatota bacterium (assembly GCA_946488855.1). Lineage (GTDB taxonomy): Bacteria > Bacillota_I > Bacilli_A > RF39 > UBA660 > Faecisoma. The sequence continues at coordinate 8,988 of CAMLWC010000018.1, read as the reverse complement.
AAGAAAAAATAATTTATTTAATGTTAGAAAAAATATATCAAGATGATTTAATGTTAATAACAGATAAGCATTGTGAAATAATCCATAATTTAATTTTATCTAATAAACCTAATGCTACAATTCATTTACCTAATAATATTCAAGCGATTAAATCATATAATACATTGGAATTAACTAAATTAAATCTAAAAAATGATATTTATGAAATTCAAATTGAAGAGTATTTAAATTTACCTAATGGCAAAAATATTGAAGTAATAAAATCTTCTAAATTAGATGATAATAACATTTGTAGATTGGATTCTAAAAGCATTAAGTTGCCTTTATATGTACGAAATCGTCATGATGGTGATAAAATGAATGTTAAAGGAATGTTAGGAAGAAAAAAAATATCGGATGTTTTTATTGATTGTAAGATTCCTAGTAAAGATAGAGAATTGTGGCCTATAGTATGTGATAGTGATGATAATATAGTTTGGTTACCAGGATTAAAAAAATCTAAATTTTGTAAAGAAAAATCAGAAAAGTATGATATAATACTTAAGTACTATTAAAAGGAGGAAATTATGAATAAAAAAGAAGTAAAAAAAGGATTACTCCCATATTTAGTTTTATTTATAGTAATGCTTGGTATTCTTTATTTTTTTAATTTATCTAATACTAAAGTAAATCAATTTACTTACGATCAATTTATTACTCATATGGATAATAAAGAAATAACAGAAATAGCTATTACACCAAGAAGTAGTGCGGGAGTATATGAAATAAGAGGTAAATTAAATAATTATGGTGAAAATGAAACATTTTATTTAAAAGTACCTTTATCTAATGAAGTTATAGCAAAAATATTAAATGCTGAAGAAAATTATGATTTTAAAATTACAACTTCATCAGATCCAGATTCAAGTACATTATTATTATTTATTTTAAATGTGTTACCTATGATCATTATTTTAGGCGTTGGATTTTATTTTGTAACTAGACAAATGGGTGCTGCTAATAAATCTATGGATTTTGGTAGAAGTAGAGCAAGATTAAATGAACAAAGTAATAAAGTAACATTTAAAGATGTTGCTGGATTAGATGAAGAAAAAGAAGAAGTTGCTGAATTAATTGATTTCTTAAAAAATCCAAAAAAATTCCAAAGATTAGGAGCTAGAATTCCTAAAGGAGTTTTATTGGTAGGTCCTCCAGGAACAGGTAAAACATTATTAGCGAAAGCTGTTGCTGGTGAAGCTAATGTACCATTTTATTATATAAGTGGTTCTGAATTTGTTGAATTGTTTGTCGGTGTTGGAGCTTCTCGTGTTAGAGACATGTTTAAACAAGCTAAACATAATGCACCATGTTTAATATTTATTGATGAAATTGATGCAGTAGGTAGACAAAGAGGTGCTGGTTTAGGTGGTGGACATGATGAAAGAGAACAAACATTAAATCAATTATTAACTGAAATGGATGGATTTGGAGCTAATGAAGGAATTATTATTATAGCTGCAACTAATAGACCAGATGTTTTAGATCCAGCATTACTTAGACCAGGTAGATTTGATAGACAAGTTCAAGTTAATTTACCAGATGCTAAAGGAAGAGAAGAAATATTAAAGGTACACGCTAAAGGTAAGACTTTTGCTAAAAATGTATCTTTAAAAAATATTTCTGAAAGAACAGTTGGATTTAGTGGAGCAGACTTAGAAAATTTACTTAACGAAGCTGCATTACTTGCTGTTAGAAGAAATAAAGAAAGCATATCTATGTTAGAAATAGATGAAGCTCATGATAGAGTATTGATGGGACCAGCTAAGAAATCTAAAAAATATACTGAAAATGATAAAAAATTAGTTGCTTACCATGAAGCAGGTCATGCTGTATTAGGCATTAAATTAGATGGCGCTAATGATGTCCAAAAGATAACTATTATTCCACGTGGCTATGCTGGTGGATATACAATGATGTTACCTAAAGAAGAAAGATTTACTGCTACAAAACAAGAATTATTAGAAAGAATTATTGGTTTATTAGGTGGTAGAGTTGCTGAAGAATTAGTATTTAATGAAATAACAACAGGTGCTCATAATGATTTTGAACAAGCAACAAAAATTGTAAGATCAATGGTAACTGAGTATGGTATGAGTTCATTAGGACCTCTTCAATTAGAACAACAAGAAGGTAGTGTTTTCTTAGGAAGAGATTATAATAAATCACGTAATTTCTCTGGTCAAGTTGCTTATGAAATAGATCAAGAAATGCGTAAAATAATGGATGAATGCTATAAAAAAGCTACTAAAATTATTAAAGATAATCGAGATTTATTAGATTTAATTGCCAACACTTTAATTACTAAAGAAACTTTAACTAAAGAAGAAATCGATTATTTAGTTGAACATAAATGTTTACCAAGTGATGATGAAATAAAAGAAGAAACTTTAGAAGAATTAAAGGAAAAAGCTAAAGAATTAAAAATTAAAGGTTATACTAAAATGTCAAAAGAAGAATTAAAAGATGCTATTGATAAGAATGAAGAATAAAAATGTTTCAAAATAACATTTTTATTTTTTTATCATTATTCACTATCTAATTAGATAAAAATGTGATAAAATAGTATTTGTAGAAATATGGTGATGTTATGGGTAGAGTTATAGCTTTAGTTAATCAAAAAGGTGGAGTTGGAAAAACTACTACTAGTATAAATTTATCTGCATCTTTGGGTGTGTTAGGAAAAAAAGTATTATTAGTTGATTTGGATAGTCAAGGTAATAGCACTACAGGTGTAGGAATAAGTAAAAGTTCTCATGAAAAAACTATTTATGATTTAATAGTTGATAGAGCTACATTAGATGAAGTTATAATTAAAACAAAATTTAAAAATTTATATATAATACCTGCTTCTATTAATTTAGCAGGAGCTGATATTGAATTAATGGAAAGAAGTAGAGTTGATCATAGTTTTAACAAATCAAGTCAATTAAAAAAATATTTAGATGTTGCTAAAGAAAAATTTGATTATATAATAATTGATTGTCCTCCTTCTTTAGGTATTCTAACTACTAATGCATTAGCAGCTGCTAATAGTGTAATTATACCTGTTCAATGTGAATTCTTTGCTCTAGAAGGAATTACGCAATTACTTCATTCAATTTTATTAATCCAAAAAGATTTAAATCCTACTTTGGATATTGAAGGGGTTTTATTAACTATGTTAGATAGTAGAACAATTCTAGGATTAGAAGTAGTTGAAGAAATAAAAGCTTATTTTAAGGAAAAAGTATATGATACTATAATACCTAGATTAATAAAAATATCAGAAGCACCAAGTCATGGGAAACCAATATTAGCATATGATCCTAAAAATAGAGGAACAATGGCTTATTTAAATTTAGCTAAAGAGGTGATTGATCACGATGGAAAATAGAAAAAGAGCTTTAGGTAGAGGATTGGAACAATTATTTAATAGTGAAAATTTAGATTTTGAAAATTTCGAAAAGCAAATATACGAAACAACATCAAAAGATGAAATAATTGAACTTAATTTAGATGAGATAAGACCAAATCCTCATCAACCAAGAAAGGTTTTTAAAGAAGAATCTTTAAATGAATTAGCTAATTCAATTAAAAAAAATGGTGTTTTTCAACCTATTATTGTTAAAAAAAGTATTAAAGGTTATGATTTAGTAGCTGGTGAAAGAAGATTTAGAGCTTCTAAAATAGCTGGTTTAACTACTATTCCAGCAATAATAAGGGATTTTTCAGAAGAACAAATGATTGAAATTGCTTTATTAGAAAACTTACAAAGAGAAAATTTAAATGTTATTGAAGAAGCTTTAGCTTATAAAGCAATGATTGAAAAATTAAATTTAACTCAAGAAGAATTGAGTGTTAAAGTAAGTAAGAGCAGAAGTCATATTACTAATATTTTAGGTTTATTAAGGCTTCCTAGTGAAATTCAAAAAATGTTAATAAACAATGAATTAACTATGGGCCATGCTAGAGTTTTAAGTAAATTAGAGAATGAAGAAAAAATGTTAGAATATGCTAAAATGATTGTCGAAAATAAATTACCAGTTAGGGAAACGGAAGAAATAACTAACAACGAAGAAAGAAAAGTAAAAATAAAAAAACATGTTAAAGAAGAAAATAATGAATATAAATATGTTGAGGATTTATTAAGAGATAAATTAGATACAAAAATAAAAGTTAAAGATAAAAAAGTAATAATATCTTTTACTAATGTTGCGGATTTAAATAGAATTTTAGAAATATTAAATGTTAGAGAGTGATACTATGGAAAATGTTTTAAAAACTTTATTAAATGTTAAAATTATTGGACCTATTATAACTGTAATTATAATATTCATTTTTTATAAAATATTAAAAAGGTTAATTGAAAGATTATTTAATTTTAAAACAAAAAAAATAAAACATAAAAAACAAGTTACTTTAATGAATTTTTTTATTAATGTTTTAAGAGTAATTTGTTTAATAATAGCAATTTTAATTATATTAGAAATATATGGAGTTAAAACTAGTGCTATAATTGCATCTTTAGGTGCTGTTACAGTTGTAGTTGGATTAGCTTTTCAAGATATTTTAAAAGATTTTATAGCAGGTTTTTCATTTATATTTGAAGATAGTTACAATATAGGTGATTGGGTAACAATTAATAATTTTAAAGGTGAAGTAATAAGTATTGGTATGAAGACTACTAGAATAAGAGCTTATGAAGGTGAAATATTAATTATTAATAATGGTTCAATTACTCAAGTTATTAATCATACTGCAGCAAATTCTCTAGCAATTGTTGATGTAAATGTTTCTTATGATTCTGATATTGATAAAGTTGAAAAAGTATTAAATGATTTATGTGAAAAATTAAAAGGAACTATTAAAAATTTAAAAGGCGATATAACTTTATTGGGTATTGAAAATTTAGGAGATAGTGCTATAACATTTAGGTTGACTGCTGAAGTTGAAGCAGGTACTCAATATGCTGTTCAAAGACAAATTAGAAAAGCTGTTAAATTAGATTTAGACAAGAATAAAATTGAAATACCTTATAATCAATTGGTGGTACATAATGAAAGAGTATAAATTAGGAAGTATAGTAATAATGAAAAAGGATCATCCTTGTGGAACCAACGAATTTGAAATAGTAAGAGTTGGAGCAGATATTAAAATTAAATGTGTTAATTGTGGTAGGACCATTATGTTACCGCGCATTGAATTTAATAAAAAATTAAAAAAAGTTAAAGTTTTATAGGAGGAATTATGAAAAAGAAAAAGTCATTATCACCTATCGTAACAATGATGATAATTATTTTTTTGGTTATAGTTATTAGTAGTGTATTATCGATTTTTAATTTTGATGGAACTACTACAACAATAACTAATGGTATTCTAGAAACTTCAATAGTAGTTGTTAGAAATATTTTATCTAAGGAAGGATTAATATATTTTTTTAGTAATGTTATAACTAATTTTAGTTTATTAGAACCATTTATATTATTAATTATATCTTTAATTGCTATTGGAGTTGCGAAAGAAAGTGGTTTTTTAAAGCAATTATTTAGTCCATTAAAGAAACTAAAATTTAATGTTTTAACTTTTATTGTTATATTTATAAGTGTTATTTCAACTATTGTTGGTGATTATAGTTATATAATTTTACTACCATTAGTGGCTATTTTATATCAATATAATAATAAGAGTCCGATTTTAGGTATAATTACTGTTTTTTTAGGAATTACATTAGGTTATGGTACAGGTATTTTTTATAATTATAATGATTATGCTTTAGGAGTTTTAACACAAACAGCTGCTGTTGTTGATGTTGATCCTTCATATAAATTTAATTTATATTCAAATTTATATATAATGATTGTAAGTACAATAGCTATAACTTTTATATTAACTGCTTTAATCGATAAATATTTAAGTAAAAAGATTGTAACTAACTCAAAATATGAAGATGAAATAAAAACTTCTAAAAAAGCATTTTTGTTTTCAATTATAGCATTGATTATTTCTATTATCCCTATTTTTATTATGATTTTACCTAATGGTATTCTACTTGATAATACACAGACACATTATGTTGCTAAGTTATTTGGAGCAACTTCACCATTTAATTCATCTTTCATGTATTTATTTTTGTTTGTTTTAACTATTGTTAGTTTAGTTTATGGATTTGTTAGTAAAAATTTTAAAAATAATCATGATTTTGGATGGTCTTTTACTAAGGAATTTAATAATATTGGTTACTTATTTGTTTTAATGTTTTTATATTCAATTCTAATTAGTATTGTTAATTGGACAAATTTAGGTACTGTTTTAGCTAATAATTTAATTTATATAATTAGTTTATTTGACTTTACAGGTATTCCATTAATTATTATTTCATTCCTATTTATAATATTGATGAGTATTTTAATACCAGGAAGTTTAGAAAAATGGGCTTTAATTTCTCCTGTTTTAGTACCTTTATTTATGCGTGGAAATTTAACTCCTGATTTTGCTCAATTTGTATTTAAAGCTGCTGATAGTGTAGGTAAAATAATAACGCCTCTATTTATATATTTTATCGTAATGGTAGGTTTTATAGAAAAATATAATGAAAAAGAAAATAAAATAACTTTGTTTAATACTATGAAATTGATTTGGCCTATTATTTTAACTGTGATAATATTCTGGTTATTAATATTAGTAATATGGTATATAGCCGGCTTACCTTTAGGTATTGATACGTTGGCTACTATGTAAAAATCAAATTTAAAAGTTTGATTTTTTTTTTCTGTTTTGATATACTATATTAGTGTTTAAAGAGGTGATTATATGGCTTTAACAGCCGGAATTGTTGGTTTACCTAATGTTGGTAAAAGTACTTTATTTAATGCAATAACAAAACAAAATATTTTAGCAGCTAATTATCCATTCGCTACTATTGAGCCTAATGTTGGTGTGGTAATAGTTCCTGATAAAAGATTAGATTTTTTAAATAATTTATATCAACCAAAAAGTTTAGTTCCTACTGCTTTTGAATTTACTGATATAGCAGGGTTAGTAAGTGGTGCTTCTCATGGAGAAGGATTAGGTAATAAATTTTTATCTCATATAAGAGAAGTAGATGCAATAGTTGAAGTTGTTAGATGCTTTGAAAATAAAAATATTATTCATGTAGAAAATAATGTTGATCCAATTAGAGATATTGAGATAATCAATGTTGAATTAATATTAGCTGATTTAGAAGTTGTAGAAAATAGATTAAATAGAATTGGTAAAAAAGTAGCTATGTCAAAGGATAAAGAAACAATAAAAGAAGTAGAATTATTAAATAAAGTTAAAGATAATTTAATTAAAAACTTTCCATTAAGAAGAATGAATTTTGATAAGGAAGAATTAAAAATATTAAAGCCATTTAATTTTTTAACTTTAAAACCAATTATATATATGGCTAATGTAAGTGAAGAAGATTTAGTAAATAAGAATAATCCATATGTTATAAAGGTAGAAGGATATGCTGAAGCAGAAAATGCTAAAGTAATTAAAGTATGCGCAAAAATAGAATCTGAATTAAGTGATTTAGACGATGATGAGAAAACAATATTTTTAAATGATTTAGGTATTGAAGAAAGTGGATTAAATAAATTAATTAAAGCAACATATTCTTTATTAGGATTAGAAACATTTTTTACAGCAGGAACTGATGAAGTAAGAGCTTGGACATTTAAAAAAGGTATGAAGGCTCCAGAATGCGCAGGTATTATTCATACAGATTTTGAAAAAGGATTTATCAAAGCTGAAGTATTTAGTTATTATGACTTAGAAAAATATGGCGATGAAAAAGCAGTTAAAGAAGCTGGAAAAGTTAGATTAGAAGGTAAAGAATATTTGATGCAAGATGGTGATATCTGTTATTTTAGATTTAATAAATAATGTTGATATTACATCTATTATGAATAATATAATTAATGTATAAGTAAAATATTTAGGTATTTTACTTATTATTTTATCCAATAATGTTTTAATATAATATATTAAAATAATACTACTTAATCCCCAAATGATAGTTATTTCTAAAGTGATGTATTTACCAATGTTAAATTTATAATCTGTGTAATCCCAAAAAGTTATACCAAAAATAAATTCAATTAAATATCCTCCAATAGCCTCAATTATTGTCAAGATAAAACTGCAACTAATAAACAACAATATTACTTTTGATACTTTATTTATATTTAATTTCGAAATATATTTATTTATTAAAAGAATTATAACACTGCCTAATCCGTAAACTGGTGTCCACCATCCAAATAATATTCCGCTATTACTTTTTACGACAAAAGTTTCTATTAAATGACCGAAAAAAGATAGAATAAAAAAATAATTTATATAATACATCGTAATCACCTTTTATTATTTTAAACAGAAATTAGAAAAATATTGACATTAACTTATAATTAATATAAAATTAATTTGAGGTGAAAATATATGAATATAATAGAACTTGCTAAAAAAAATAATTTGATAAAAGAATTAAAAGATATAAATATAATAGAAGATAACACAATATATTTAAATGAAGAAAATAGTGTTTACAATTTTAAATATAATGTTGGTGATATTGTATATGTAAAAAAATATAATTATAAAGATGGTTCAATAGGATCTAATCATTTATTTTTAATAATTGAAGATAATTATATAATTAGCATGGATTATTTCTGCTTATTGATTTCTTCACAATTAGATAAATTAAAATATGATGCGAATATGTTTTTAGCAAAAGATAATAAAAATAAATTAAAAAAAGATAGTATATTAAAATTAGATAGTATATATAGAATTGAAAATGATGATATATTATTTAAAATTGGAGAAGTTACTAAAGAAAAATTAAAAATATATAGAGATACTTTCATAAAAATGTATAGTTAAACTATGTCAATAATTTTTGATTAATTCCTAAAAATAAATTAAAATAATTTCTTGATT
>CAMLWC010000017.1 GCA_946488855.1 uncultured Mycoplasmatota bacterium | reverse complement strand
TTGTTATTTCAGCATTACCTAAATTAACCATTGTTTGTACATCATCAACATCCATTTCTGTTGTACATATTTTTGTATAACTATTATCTAACTGATATTTCACATCCTCGGTTGCACAATAGTTATTTATTCCCCCTAATATCATTTGTGCTTCAGATCTACCTGCCGATATTCTAGCATCCTCTATTACATTTAATATTATTGGTGTAGCTATAAGTGCTACTATTGCTAATATGATTATTACTGCTAATAACTCAATTAAAGTAAAAGCATTGTGTCTTTTATACATATATATTCTCCTTTCATATATCAAAGACTATTATCTTTAACTCAAATTAAGTATACATTATTTTTTTCTTTATGTCTAGATATAAATTACGCGTGCGCGGAAAGTTTTTTTTAATTATTTACACATTTATTTTTTAGCTTTTTCAATAACAAATAACAAATCAATTAAATAATAAATAAAGTGTTTTTCTAATCCTTGTAATTTTAAAGTAATAATTAAATTTTTACCACGTGTTCCAAATCTAAAATTATTACTAATTTTAAATGTTTCTAAGAATAATTTCTCGCCATCAATATTAGAATCAATAGTTAATTCTATTTCTTTTGAATTTTGTTTAATACTTATAATATTTAATTTAGAAGCTAGTGATTCGAACCATTCTTGATACATATAAATTATTAATTTATCATCTAATTTACCAAATCTATCTTCTAATTCTTTTTGAACAGAAACTAATTTATCGTATGAATCTATTTCATTTATTTTTTTATGAATTTCTATTTTTAAATCTATATCTTTAACATAAGAATCTGATATATATGTATCTACTTCAATTAATGGTTGTGTATCTTCTTCTTCTTTAACATAAATGCCTTTTAATTTATCTATTTCTTGTTTTAATAACTCTGTAAATAATTCTATACCTATTGAATCAATAAATCCTGATTGCTCATCTCCTAAGAAATCTCCTGCTCCTCTTAGTGATAAGTCTCTTCTAGCTATAGATAATCCACTACCTAATTCAGTAAATTCTTTAATAGCATTTAATCTTTTAGTAGCTATTTCGGATAGTATTTTACTGTACATTAAATAACAATAAGCTATTTTATTAGTTCTACCAACTCTTCCTCTTAACTGATATAGTTGAGATAGTCCTAATCTATCAGCCTCTAATATTATTAATGTATTAACGTTAGGTATATCAATTCCTGTTTCTATAATCGTAGTACATACTAAAACATCATATTCTTTATTAATAAATTTAAGCATTATATCTTCAATATCTGTTTTATTCATTCTACCATGAGCATAAACTACTTTAGCATCTTTAACTAAATCTTGAATTTCTTTAGCTTTAGAAACAATACTATCAACATGGTTATATAAAATAAAACATTGACCTGATCTTGATAATTCTTTATAGATAGCATCTTTAATTATTTTAGTATTATAATTTAAGACATAAGTTTGAACTGGATATCTATTTGAAGGAGGTGTTTCTATTGTAGATAATCCTTTGATACCAGATAAGGACATTTGTAAAGTACGAGGTATTGGAGTTGCTGATAATGTTAAAACATCGATATTAGTTTTTAATTTTTTTATTTTTTCTTTATGGGTTACACCAAAACGTTGTTCTTCATCAATTATCAATAATCCTAAGTCTTTATACTTAATTTCATCATTTAATAATCTATGTGTACCAATTACAAAATCAATAGAACCTTCTTGTAGTTTTAATAATGTATCTTTATATACTTTAGGAGTAGTAAATCTATTTAATAATCTAATATTAACAGGAAATTCTTTAAATCTATCTAAAGCATTAAGAAAGTGCTGATTAGAAAGAATAGTAGTTGGACATAATAAAGCTACTTGTTTATCAGATAATATAGCTTTAAAAGCTGCTCTAAAAGCAATTTCAGTTTTACCATATCCAACATCACCACATAATAATCGATCCATAGGATGAATACTTTCCATATCTTTTTTTATTTCATCTAATACTTTTAATTGATCAGCAGTTTCTTGATATGGAAATTGTTTTTCAAATAATATTTGAGTTTCATCATCTTCTTTAAATTTAAATCCTTTATTTACTTCTCTTAAGGCGAATGTTTTAAGTAATTCTTGAGCTATATCATGAGCTTTAGCACGAGCTCTCATTTTAACTTTAGACCATTCAGAAGAACCTAATTTATTTATTTTAGGTACATATCCATCATTAGAAGAATATTTACTAATTAAATCTATTTTTTCCACAGGTATATATAATTTATCGCCATCTTTATATTCTAATTGTAAATAGTCTTTAATTAAACCATTTTTATTCATTGTTTTAAGACCTAAATATCTACCTATACCATGAACATTATGAACGATATAATCTCCTATTTCTAGTTTTGAAATATCTTTTATTTTAGTACCATATTTAAAATTAGTTTTGTAAGGGATAGTATTTTTTTTATTAAATATTTCATTTTCTGATATAAAAATATAATTATTAAAAATAAATCCTTCATTGATATTAAATATTACAACATTTATTTTTTTATCAAATATTTGATTAACATTAGTAAACACGCAATCTATTTCATCAATTATTTTATTAGCTTGATATCTATTAGAAACACATATAACTATTGTTTTATCTTTATATTTTAGGATATCTTTAATATTAGTAAATCTATCTTCTATTTTAAAAGAATTATAATTAAATTCACCATAATTATTTGATAGTTTAATTGAATCATATTCTTTAAAATCAAAAAAGTATTTTTTATTTGGATTATATTCTAATACTTCATTCATTAATTGTTCATAACCAGTTTTAATGTCTTCAAATTCATTATAATAAACTTTACCTTTTAAATAACTATAGATATCAACATATTCACTAGATAAATTTTCAGTATTAGATATTATTTCTACTTCATTGATAGTTTCTATAGTTAATTGGGTATTGATATCAAATTTTCTAATTGATTCAATAGTGTCACCCCAAAATTCTATTCTAATTGGATTATCATAGTTAATTGGAAATACATCAATTACATAACCCCTAATTGCCATATCTCCAGATTTATTAATAATCGTATCTTTTTCATAACCGATATCATATAGTTTAGTAGCTAAATCTTTAATATCATCATTTACTTTTAATTTAATAAAACTTTTTTTAAATACATCTTTTGGAGGTAAAAATCTTAAATAACCCATTAAATTAGTTACAACAATACATTTATCATCAATATTATTTAATGTTTCTAATCTAGTCATTTTAAAATCAGGAGAAATAGCTAGTAACTCACTAGTCATAAAATCATCCATTGGAAAAAAGTAGACATTGTCTACATAATTTTTTAAAGTTTGATACATTTTATTGGCTTCATATAAACTATTACAGACAACTAAAGTATTTTCTTTAAAGTTATTAGCAATATAAATACATTTTAATTCATCTGTTAATCCACCAATATTGTTATTACTATAATCATCAAATAATTTATTAAATATCATAATAACCTCCAAAAAGGATACTTAATTGTATCCGTTATATTTATTCATCAAATTTTCGAAAGAAAGATAAGTAAAATCTTCAATTATATTATAAGTAATATCGATAACTTTATTTAATTTACTTAATTCTGTTGAACTAAATTTACCTAAAACATAATCAATCTTATCTATATTATTTTTAGATATGCCTATTTTTATTCTTTTATATCCATTGGTTTTTAAATTAGCTTCAATATTTTTTAAACCATTATGACCTGCTGATCCACCTTTATATCTTAATTTAAAAGTACCTATTTCTAAATCCATATCATCATGAATAATTAATATATCTTTAATATCTATTTTAAAGTATTTTATATATTTGTTTATAACATCACCTGATAAATTAATATAATTTTGAGGCTTTAAAAATATTACTTTTTCACCATTAATTACTGTTTCGGCATATAAACCATCTAATTTAGATTTTAAAGTTAAATTATTTTTATTAATATAATTATCAACTACCATAAACCCAACATTATGACGAGTATTATTATACTCATTTCCTTTATTTCCCAAACCGACTATTAATTTCATTTTCAATCACCTACTTATGATATTCTCTATACACTTCATTTTTATTTAGTTTTCGTTCATGAGCAACTTTTTTTATGGCTTCTTTTGAATCTAATCCATTTTCTATATATAAATTAACGTGATCTAAGATTGACAGATTACTAAAATCATTTACATCTTTATTACCTTCAACAACTATCACAAATTCGCCTTTAACTACCTCTAATTCGTTTATTACATCACTTATGGTACCTCTATATATCTCTTCAAATTTCTTTGTTATTTCCCGGGAAATTGAAACATTTCTATTTCCCAATATTTTTAACATATCATTTAAAGTATCTATTAAACGATGAGGTGACTCATAAAATATTAAGGTATATTTATTATTTTTTAAATCTTCTAATTCTTTTCTTCTTTTACTAGATTTACTATTTAAAAAACCAAAAAAAGTAAAAGGCTGAGCATCAATATTAGAAGTTATTAAAGCTGATACAAAAGCAGTAGCTCCTGGTATTGATACAACATTATAATTATTATTAATAGCTGTTTTAGCTAAATAATATCCTGGATCACTTATGATAGGTGTTCCTCTATCAGTAACTAATCCTACATCTTGCCCATCATCCAAATATTTTAATAATTTATCTATATTATCCTTTTCATTATATTGATGAGAAGATATTAATTTATTTTTTATATTATAATAACTTAATAATTGATTAGTTACTCTTGTATCTTCTGAAAATATAACTGATACACTCTTTAATACATTAATAGCTCTATAAGTAATATCTTCCATATTACCTATTGGAGTAGCTATTAAGTATAAAGTTGGTTTATTATCATAACTTTTTTGTGACATTTTAATCACCTCTATTCAAATTTTTCTTCTTCTAATAATAAATCAAAATCAGATTTATACAACTTATCTTGTTTTACTCTATATTTTTCAAATTCAGTAAATGCTTTATCACAAGCAATTTCATGCGATATTTTTCCAGCATCTTTTAATATGTCTCTATCATCAGCTAATAAAAATTTATCTATTCTAGTAGCCCAATCTTCCATTGTCATTGGAATATTTCTTTTAGCTCTAGCTTCCGCTAAATCTAAAAAAGCGGATACAATTCGTTCTAATTGTTCTAATTCATCTTTAGATAAATAATTTTTTGCAATTATAACATCAGATTCCATTATTTTACCTTTAGGATAATTTCTCCAATTTGTAAGCCCCATATGTTTCTTTTCTGAATTTGCTCGATTATAAATAATTTCAGCAGCTGTTTGATGAGATATAGCAAAATGCATTTTGTTTTGTACCTTTTTAAAAAAATTAATTGATATTGGGGATTTTGGATCATAATCTATACTTGTAGCATAAATATCAGTTACTTTTTGATAAAATCTTCTTTCGGATAATCTTATTTCTCTAATTTCTTCTAATAATTTTTCAAAATAATCTTTATTGATAAATGAACCATTTTTCATTCTTTCTTTATCTAAAACATAACCTTGAATAGTAAATGTTTTTAAAATATTAGTCGCCCATCTTCTAAATTGTGTCGCTCTTATTGAATTTACTCTATATCCAACAGAAATTATTGCATCCAAATTATAAAATTCAATATTTCTTTTAACATTTCTATTTCCCTCTTTTTGAACTAATTCCATTTTGGAATAAGTCGAATCTTTTTCTAATTCTTGTTCATTATATATATTTATAAGATGTTTAGCTATAGCAGGTTGTTCAACATCAAATAATTCCGCCATAGCTTTTTGTGTCATCCACAAATTTTCATTTTCATATCTAACTTGAATACCTTTATCTTTTTCTTTAAATTTAAATGTTATAAATTCTTCAGCACTACTTCTTATAATTAAATCTTTTGCCATTTTAATCACCTTCAAAGTATTTTTTTATTTGTTCTGTATATTCTCCATTTTCTAAATGGGTATAGATAGGTGGTAATATTTTTAATCCTTTATTACCATTTTTCTTTCCTTCAACTAATAATATATTAGCTTCCATATTAGTTTTAGGATAAATAAATTGAATTTTTTTAGGTTCAATATTATATTTTTTCATACTTTCTAAGATATCTAATAATCTTTCAGGACGATGGACTATAGCAACATAACCATTATTTTTAAGTAATTTTTTGGATATTTTAAATATATCATCTAAATTTAATTTAACTTCATGACGAGCTATAGTTTTATAATCAGATTTATTTAAATTAGATTGTTCACTTACTTTAAAAAAAGGAGGGTTACAAGTTATTACATCAAAAGATTCTGTTTCAAATTTATTATATAATTCATTTATATCAGCATTTATAATATTAATTTGATTTTCTAAATTATTTATTTTAACTGATTTAACAGCTAAATCATAAACATCTTTTTGTATTTCTACTCCTGTAATTAATGCTTTAGTTTTAGTGGATAAAATTAAAGGTATCGGTGCATTACCACAACCAATATCTAATATGTTTTTGATATTATTATTTAATGTTACGAAATTAGGTAATAAGACAGAATCTAAAGAAAAATTAAACATTTGTGTATTTTGCACAATATATTTATCTTTGTATCCTAACAAATAATTAGTTACTTCCATCTATCTCAACAATCCCTACATCTTTAATATCAACGCTATATTTTTTATTTAAAATATCAATATTGACAACTTTTCCTCTACCTTTTGGAGTATCCACAATATTACCAATATTAGGCATATCTTTTCTGTATTCTTTATATGTTTCATCTTCATATTTTAAGCAACATAAAAGTCTACCACAAACACCATTAATTTTATTTGGATTTAAAGATATATTTTGATTTTTAGCCATATTAATAGATACAGAAGACATATCAGAATTAAATCTCGCACAACAAAGTTGTCTACCACATAATCCACATCCACCTATTTCTTTAGCTTTATCTCTAACTCCCACTTGTCTTAATTCGATTCTTGTTTTATAAATGGTAGCTAATTCTTTAGCTAATTGTCTAAAATCAACTCTATTATCTGATAAAAATCTAAATAATAATTGTGATCTATCAAAAGTGAAATTAGCATCCATTACTTGCATATTAAGTTCTAATTTTTCAATTAATTTTTTACATTTAATTAAAGCTGTTTCAGCATCTCTTAAATTTTTTTTATATTCTAAATAATCTTTTTTAGTAGATATTCTTACAACATCTTTTAAAACTGATTTTAATTTTTCTTCTTCAATTTCGAAAGGAGGTAAAATAACTTTACCGAATTGTAATCCTCGTTCTGTTTCAACAATAACAGTAACATTTCTTCTTAAATCAAATGTTTTAGGATTAAAATAATATATTTGTTTATTATTATCAAACGCTATTCCTACTACTTTCATCTTACACCACTTTCTAATTCAATTATAATTTTATCCATTAATAAGTTTAAATTGGCATTATAATCTAAATATGTTCTATGTTCATTTATAATAGTTATTTTATTAACTAAGTTTTCCACAGTATTTTTATTAGCTATATCTTCTATCAAATCTAAATAATCATTAAATATTTCAATATTACAATTTATTTTATAATTTAAAACATCTTTATAAAAATAAATCATTATTAATATATATTTACTTATTTCCTGTTTATCATTAAAGTAATTAAACCAATAATCATTCATATATAACAATATTTTTTTATGATTATTTTCATAATACTTAATAAATTTTAATAATGCTTCTAATTTTTCTTTATTACTTTCATCATTAATAAAATTATTATAATCTTCGTTATTATCAGTTAATAATTGAGCTATTTTATTAAATGTATTTTTATTTTCTAAATCAACTTGTCCATTTAAAGAAATAATTTGACACCTTGAAATAATAGTATCTAATAATTGATAAATATTATTAGTTATTAAAATAGCTATTATTCCTTCTTGTGGTTCCTCTAAAAACTTTAATATTGTATTAGCTGAATTAACATTTAACTTTTCAGCTTTATTTATAATATATACTTTTTTATTTCCTACAAGTGATTTTTTATTAAATTCTTCTTGTAATTCAGTTAGTTGTTCTTTTTTAATACCATTACCATCTGGATTAATTATTTTTAATTCAGGAAAGTTATTATTATCAATCATCTTACATTGCATACAATTAATACATTCTTCATAAGGACATAATAATAATTTAGCAAATGTTAAAGCAAAATCAAAACCTTTGTCATATCCATTTGTTTCAATTAAATAAGCATGAGCAAAATGTTTTTTATTTAATGTATTTTTTATTATTTGATAAGCAATTGGTTGACTATTTTGATATTGTTCTAACATACTAACACCTTCCTAAAAAACAACAATTAATATAATGATTAATGAAAATAAAGCTGGTAGACCAAAAATTGTTAATAAAGATACTGTAACTATATTAATTGGTATTATTAAATTTATTGGTGTAACTAATAAATTATATCCATATAACACAAAAGCACTAATAACAACTCTTTTGATTAAATTAAATAATTTTTTTAACATAATATTCACCAATAAAAATTATGAATTAATATTATTCAGTATGACTAGTTATATTTTTTCTTTCTTGTAATGCTAATTCCAAAGTCAATGCATCAACATAATCCATATCAGCTCCCATTGGTACACCATGAGCTATTTTAGATATAGTAACATTTTTATCTTCTAATATTTTTGAAATATATAAAGCTGTTGTTTCTCCTTCAACACTAGGTTTAACAGCAATAATAACTTCTTCTACATCATCATTTTTAATTCTATCTAATAAACTATCTAAATTAATATCTTCTGGATTAATATCTTCTAATGGTGAAATTAAACCATCTAATACATGATATAGCCCATTATAAGATCCAATTTTTTCAAATTGAAAAACATTTTTAGGTTCTTCTACAACACAGATAACTTTTTTATCTCTTGTTTCACTTCCACAAATTGAACATATATCAGTTTCTGATAAATTATTACATTTTTTACACCTTTTAATATTTTTTTTAGAATCTTTTAAAGACTGCGCAAAAAGATCAATTATTTCTTGATCCATTTCTAACGTATATAAAGCCATTCGTTCAGCTGATTTTTCGCCAACTCCTGGAAATTTTTTATAGCACTCTATTAAATTATTAATTGTCTCAGGATATAACATTAAAATAACCCCGGCATTCCTTGAGTGTATTTTCCCATTTTCTTTTCAGTTTCTTTGTCTATTTTATCCATTAATTCATTAATTGCAACTAACATTAAATCTTCAACCATTTCTATTTCATCTTTAGAAATATTATCCATATCTATTTTAATAGATTTAATTTTTTTATTTCCCATTGCTTTAACAGTTAAAAAAGATTTAGTACATTCAAATTCTGTCTCATCTATCTCCTTTTTTGTATTCATCATATCTTTTTGTAATTTTTGTGCTTGTTTCATCATAGCTTGTATATTCATATTTATTCCTCCTTAATTATACTCTACTATATCTCCAAACAATGATTTCATATCATCTTCTGGTTCATTATTTAATTTACTTAATATTTCATCAATTGAATATATCTCATCTTGATATTCAAATTTTTGCTTTTTACTATTAAAATTATCTTTTATAACATTCCATTTATCAATATCAACAGCAACCACTTTATATGGTTTCTTAAAAACTTCTTTAATTAAATTTTCAATATTAATTATATTTTCATTAAATAAATTTGATAAATGTTCAGTTTTATAAGTGAATATAGCATATTCATCACTTACTGCTTTTAATTCACCATCTAACACCATTGTAGCATACACATTATATTTTTCATCCATCACATAATCCATAACTCTATTTAAATCATTTTTTAACTCTATAGTATCCTTTTTAGAAAATTTTGAAAGTGTATTATTTACTCTTATGTCAACAAACTTATTAAGTTTTTCTAACAATTCATTATCCACAGCTTTTTTGTTTATTTCCCTGGAAATATTTTTATTATCCACAGTATTACTAGTTTTAACTTCTACTTTTATTTCCTGGGTAATTTTTTCTGATTGTTTTATTTCTTGGGTAATAATATTTGATTCAACATTGGGTTTTTCAATTATTACTTTTTCAGCAACTTTTTCTGTTGATATTTGTTTAATAGAATTATTCATCATTTTTATAAAAGCAAGTTCTAAAATCATTTTAGGATTAGAAAATTTTTTCATATCCAATAGTGATTCATTTAGAATACTAATATAATTTAACATATCATCTGTACTAAAATGATTATTTATTTCCTGGTAAATATTTTTATCTTCCAAAGTAGTTGTATTAGCTAAAATAGCATTTCTTAAAAACAAAATTATTTCTTCTGTTATTTTAATTATACTTTTACCTTTATTACTATAATCAGTTATTGTATTAATAACCTCAGTTAAATTATTATCAACTACATTTTTCATTAAATTAAACACATTTTCCTGGGAAATAGTACCATTTACTTCATGAACATCATTTAAAGTAACAGTATCAACAGCATATGATACAACTTGATCTAATATACCAATAGCATCTCTTAATCCACCATCACCTAATCTGGCTATTTCCCAAATTGCGTCATCATCTATTTTTATATTTTCATTATCACAAATATATTTTAATCGATTATAAATATTTTCCACAGGGATTTTTTTTAAATCAAATCTTTGGCATCTTGATAATATTGTTATTGGAACTTTATGAGGATCAGTTGTAGCTAAAATAAATATAACATGAGATGGTGGTTCTTCTAATGTTTTTAATAATGCATTAAAAGCACCAATCGTTAACATATGAACTTCGTCGATAATATATATCTTATATTTTCCTAATGATGGGACTAAATTAACCTTATTATTTATTTCCCTTATTTCGTCAACCCCATTATTAGATGCAGCATCCATTTCAATAACATCCATGTTTTGTTCGTTGATTTGTGTACAACAAACACACTTATTACATGGCATACCATCAACACTATCTTTACAATTTACTAGTTTGGCAAAGATTTTAGCAATAGAAGTTTTACCACAACCACGAGGACCAGCAAATAAATAAGCATGACTTATTTTATCGTTTATAACAGCATTTTTTAATGTTCTAATTATTACTTCTTGCCCTGCTACATCATCAAATGTTTTAGGTCGATATTTTCTATATAAAGCTTGATACATATTACTCACCTCGACTTTATAATTATATCATTTTTATTAATAATATTAAATACTTATCTTCTTTTTTTAAAGAATTCTTTTAATATATACGAACATTTGTTTTGTAAAATATTACTTTCAACTTCAATATTATATTTTTTTAATGTATTATCTATACTTTCCACAGCACCATAATATTCATTAGGGGTCCCATATACAACTTTTTTTATTCTAGATTGTATAATAGCTCCACAACACATTAAACATGGTTCAACAGTAACGTATAATGTACAATCTAATAGTCTCCAATTATTTAATTTTTTACATGCTTTATTGATAGCTAGTATTTCAGCATGTGAAGTTGCTAAATTGCTAGATTCTTTTTTATTAAAAGCACGTGAAATAATTTTACCATCTTTAACGATTACAGCACCTATAGGTACTTCACCAAGTTTAAATGCTTTATCAGCTTCTTTTAAAGCTTCTAACATATATTTTTCCATCATAATCACCTACAAAAAAAGCACACACATTTAGAGGATCTTATGGCTGCTGTCTTCCGACTCTGACCAGATTCAAACATAAATGTTGTGCATATATAATATACAATAATATTATTATAAAATCAATTGTTTTATTTAATTTTTTTATTTTAAAATGTTTTATGTATTAAATACATATATATTTTTTCAATTAATCATATGTGTTTCAATAACATATATTGTTATCAATTTTATAAATCAAAAATAATATATCTTCAAAAATTTAAAATTATATCAAAATATCTATCTAATTTTTAATAATGGTTTTATTATCCACAATAATTTAAATAATACGTTCCACGTGAAACATTGGTTTATTCTATTATTCATAGTTCCACGTGAAACACTGAGTTATTCTATTATTTATAGTTTCACGTGAAACATTGATTTGTTCTATTATTTATAGTTTCACGTGAAACATTGATTTATTCTTTTATTTATAGTTTCACGTGAAACATTCAGTTTATTCTATTATTATAGTTCCACGTGAAACATTGATTTGTTCTATTATTTATAGTTCCACGTGAAACATTAAATATTTAATAATATAATATCGAAAATCCTAATTTTGAAAATTAGAAGAAAGTTATGTCCTTATTACACATAGATTTATAATTTAAAAGATATGCGTTAATAGTACAATTAATATTTTTAATTTTAAAAATTATCTTATAAAATCTTATTATTTATTAAATTTTAATTATTCTAATCATTTAACTTCAAAAAAAAGAAGAATTATTCTTCTTCTGATATATCATTTGATTCTTCTTTTTTTATCATTGCTACTGTTGAAACTTTTTGATCATCTTTAAGATTAATTAATTTAACACCTTGAGCAACTCTACCTGTAGTAGAAACTTGTTCAATTGGTAATCTAATTATTATTCCACTATTAGTTATAATCATTAAATCTTCATCACCGTGAACAGTCTTAAATGATACTATATTACCATTTTTTTCAGTAACATTTAATCCTTTAACTCCTTTACTGCCACGATGTGTCATACGGTATTCTTCAACACCAGTTCTCTTACCATAACCATTTTCAGTAACAACTAATATTTCTTGATTTGGTTCTGCTATTTCACATCCTACTGCTACACCATCACCAATATCTATTCCTCGAACACCTGAAGCAGTTCTACCCATAACTCTAATTTCTTTTTCATCAAATCTAATCATACGTCCATTTGATGTAGCCATGATAATTTCATTTTCTCCAGTTGTCTTCTTAACAGCTATTAATTCATCATCTTCTTTTAATGTAATTGCAATCTTTCCATTAGCTCTTATATTTTCAAATTCACTTATATTTGTCCTTTTAATTAAGCCTTTTTGTGTACAAAATACAAGATAATTATTATCATCATTGTTACTTACTTTAAGCATAACTTTAACTACTTCGTCCTTATCTAATGATAATAAATTAATAATAGGTAATCCTTTAGATTGACGAGAATAAAGTGGTACTTCATAACCTTTAATACGATATACTTTTCCTTTATTTGTAAAGAATAACAAATAATCATGAGTAGTCATTGAAATGATATTTTCTACAAAATCATCTTCATTTGTAGTCATACCTTTAACTCCTACACCACCTCTATTTTGTGTACGATATGTTTCTGTAGTAATACGTTTAATATATCCTTTATTTGTTAAAGTTATTACTATATCTTCAACAGGAATTAAAGATTCATCTTCAATATATTCAACAGCTGTCATATCAATATAAGTTCTTCTTTCATCACTATATTTTTCTTTAATAGCAATTAATTCTTCTTTTATTATATTTAAAATCTTTTCATCACTTGCTAAAATAGATTTAAGTTCATCAATTAATGCTAATAATTCTTTTAATTCTTCTTCTATTTTACTTCTTTCTAATCCTGTTAATCTTCTTAACTTCATTTCTAAAATAGCATCAGATTGAATATCAGTTAAATTAAATCTACTCATTAATTGTTGTTTAGCAATGACATCACTTTCAGCATTTTTAATTATTTTAATAACTTCATCAATATTATCTAAAGCAATTTTATAACCTTCTAAGATATGAACTCTTTTTTCTGCTTTATCTAATTCAAATTTTGTTCTTCTAATAATTATTATTTTTTGATAATCAACATATTTTGAGATTATTTCTTTTAAATTCAAGATTTTTGGTTGTCCTTCATCTAACATTAAGAAAATAATACCAAAACTTGTTTGCAATTGTGTATGTTTAAATAAATTATTTAATACTACATTAGCATTAGCTTCTTTTTTAAGAGTGATAACTAATTTAATACCATTTTTTAAGTTAGTTTCATCATGTAGATCACTAATACCATCAATTATTTTATCTCTTACTAATTCAGCAATTCTTTCTTGTAATGCTTTTTTATTTACTTGGTAAGGTAATTCAGTAACAACAATTTGTGTTTTATTGTTATTTTCTACTATTTCTACTTTACTTCGAATAGTAATTGTACCTTTTCCTGTTTCATAAGCTTTTTTAATACCACTATTTCCCAAGATTGTAGCTGCGGTTGGGAAATCTGGACCTTTAATATATTCCGTTAATTCTGGTATTGTTATATCGTTATTATCGATATAAGCAACGCAGCCATCAACTACTTCTCCTAAATTATGTGGTGGGATATTTGTTGCCATACCAACAGCAATACCCATTGTACCACTTACTAAAATGTTAGGAAATCTACTTGGTAATACTACTGGTTCTTTAGTAGTATTATCAAAGTTTGGCATAAAATCAATAGTATTTTTATTAATATCTCTTAATAATTCTAGTGATAATTTAGATAATCTTGCTTCGGTATAACGATAAGCAGCAGCTCCATCACCATCAATTGATCCAAAATTACCATGTCCTTCTACTAAAACATAACGATAACTAAAATCTTGAGCCATACGAACCATTGCATCATAAACTGATGTATCACCATGTGGATGGTATCTACCTAAAACAGCTCCGACTGTTGTAGCACTTTTTCTAAATGGTTTATCTGGCGTTAAATTATCTTCAAACATTGTATATAAAATACGTCTATGAACAGGTTTTAAACCATCTCGTAAATCAGGTAAAGCACGAGATACTATAACACTCATTGAATATTCAAGAAAAGATTTTTCTACTTCATTTACTATATTTCTTTGTTCTAATTTATCCATAACTACCTCCTAAATATCCAAATTTTCCACATATACTGCGTTATTTTCAATAAATTGTCTTCTTGGTTCTACTTCTTCACCCATTAATGTTTCAAACACCTGATCTGCTCTTATAGCATCATCAATAGTTATTTGAATAAGTGTTCTATTTTCAATGTTCATAGTTGTATCGCATAATTCATGAGCATCCATTTCACCTAAACCTTTATTTCGGCTTACTTCATATTTAATATTTGGATTTTTTTCTAATAATTCAGTAATATATGCATCTCTTTCTTCCTCATTTAATACATATTTTGTTGTCTTACCATGTTTTATATTAAATAATGGAGGTTGAGCAGCATATACATAACCACCTTCAATAATAGGTTTAAAGAATCTATAAAATAACGTTAATAATAAAATTCTAATATGAGAACCATCAACATCGGCATCTGTCATAATTATTATTTTATGATATCTTAATTTATTAATATCAAATTCATCACCAATTCCAGTACCAAATGCTGTAATCATACTTCTAATTTCTTCATTAGCTAATATTCTATCTAGTCTTGCTTTTTCAACATTTAATATTTTACCTCTTAAAGGTAATACTGCTTGAGTTTTCGGATCTCTTCCACCTTTAGCAGAACCACCAGCTGAATCTCCTTCGACGATAAATATTTCTGAAATTGAAGCATCTTTACTAGTACAATCAGTCAATTTTCCCCATTGATTAATTGTGTCTAAAGCACCTTTTCTTCTTGTAAGTTCACGTGCTCTTTTAGCTGCTACTCTAGCTCTAGCTGCTGTCATTGATTTTTCAACAATTAATTTGGCTTCATTTGGATTTTCTAATAAAAATCTTTCAAATCCTTCACTAAATACATCATCAGCTATTTTTCTTACTTCACTATTTCCCAATTTTGTTTTAGTTTGACCTTCAAATTGTGGATTTGGATGTTTACATGAAACAATCATCGTTAAACCTTCTCGAACATCATCACCTGATAAAGGTTCATCATTATCTTTTAATATTTTGTTAGTTCTAGCATAATTGTTAATAATTCTAGTTAAAGCTCTTTTAACACCTTCTTCATGTGTTCCACCTTCATAAGTATTAATATTATTAGTAAAAGAATAAACATTTGAAGAATAACCTTCATTGTATTGCAAAGCTACTTCAATAGATATATCATCTTCAGATCCTTCTAAATGAATAATTTGTTCGTGAATTGGTGTTTTATTTTCATTTAACATTCTAACATATTCACTTATGCCACCTTCATAAACAAATTCATCTTTTCTAATATTTAATGGGTCTCTATCATCAATTAGAATTAACCTCAAACCTTTATTTAAGAAAGCTAATTCTCTTACTCTTGTTTTTAATACTTCATAATCAAAAATAGTAGTTTCTGTAAATATTTCTGGATCTGGTTTAAATGTTACAGTGGTACCTGTTCTATCCATAGAACATTCATCAATTACTTTTAATGGTTCAACTGTATGACCACCATTTTCAAATCTAATAAAGTGAACTTTACCATTTTGGTATACTTTAACTTCAACCCAGCTACTTAAGGCATTTACGACTGAAGCACCAACCCCATGTAATCCACCTGATACTTTGTAGCCACCACCACCAAATTTTCCACCAGCATGTAGTACTGTATAAACTGTTTCTACTGTGGATAAACCTGTTTTAGCATGAATTCCAGTTGGGATTCCACGTCCATCATCTTTAACGGTTACTGAATTATCTTTATTAATTGTTATTTCAATATCATCACAATAACCAGCTAATGCTTCATCAATAGCATTATCAACTATTTCCCAAACCAAATGATGTAAACCTTTACTACTTGTAGTACCGATGTACATACCTGGTCTTTTTCTTACTGCTTCTAATCCTTCTAACACTTGAATATCCGAAGCATCATAATGTTCTTTCATCTTTCCACCTCTTCTGTTCTTATTATTTCGCCATTTTTTATCTTAAATATACTTACTGAAGAAAACTTCTTTTTGTTTATTTTTTTTATTTCTGTAGTTGTTATAATAACTTGAATATCTTCAGAAATATATTTGATAATATTATTTTTCTTTATGTCATCTAATTCACTAAATACATCATCTAATAATAAAATAGGATTATTATTTTTAAATTGTTTAAAAATAGGAATTTCAGCTAATTTCATTGCTAAAACAGCCATTCTTTTTTGTCCTTGAGAACCATATACTTTTAAATTATTATTTCCCAAATAAAATTCTAATTCATCACGATGTGGTCCATACAAAGTACTTCCTAACTTTATTTCTTTTTTTAAATTTTTATTTAATTTATCTAATAAATTCTTCTTAATATCTTCTGTTTCAAAATTAGTAACATATGATATTTTAAAATCAGGTAATTTTGTTATTTCATAAAATATTTTTCCACAGTTTTCATTTAATTTTTCAACAAATTTTTTACGCATTTTATAAATTAATACTGACTTATCAACAAAATAATTAGTTATTATTTGAAAATAAGTATTATCTACTTCTATATTCTTAGCCATTTTTTTTAAATATTCATTTCTTATCTTTAATAATTTATTAAATTCATTTAATAATTTCAAATAATTATCTGATAATTGACTTAATTCTAAGTTTAAAAAATTTCTACGATTATTAGGAGATCCTTTAACTATTTCCAAATCTTCTGGATAAAAAATAATAATATTTAAACTATTATTAATATAATCAGTTATTTTTTTTATTTCCTGATTATCTATTTTTAATGTTTTTTTATCTTCTAGATAACTAATTTCATATTTCGTTTTAAATTTATTTTTTTTAACTGTTCCTTTTATTTTACAACTACTTTTACCATTTTGAATTAAATTATTATCTAATAGATGTGATTTAGTAAGACCTAAAACATAAATACTTTCTAATAAATTGGTTTTTCCTTGAGCATTATTTCCATAAATAATATTAACATGACTATTAAATTTGATTTTTAATGAATCATAATTGCGAAAATTTTGAAGTTGTAATTCATCTAAATACATAAAGTCACCTCTTTTTTAATAAATGTCCAAATTTTCGTATTTTATGTATTTATGTACACCCATACTCATATATATATTATATCATAAAAAAGGACAAAAAAAGCAAAAAAATAGGTATTTAACCTATTTTTTTTGGATGAGATTTTCTTTTTTTTAACTTCATTAATAACATTGTTGCTCTCAATATCTGATTTTCTAGTGTATTAATTGAAATACTTATTTCATAAGTTGTTCCATTAGTAAATTTTATAATTGAATTTTTCTTATTTTTAGTATAATTTTCAACATTATTAACACATATCCAAATACAATTATTTAATCTTGGTGAACAAGTAGGAAATAATACAACTTCTTTGACTTCATCAATTATAATTGGTAATTTATAATCCATATCTAATGTTTTTTTAGCACTTACATATCTACCATTATAATTACTACCATAATATTGACAACTCTCATCTACAACATCAAAAATATTTTTTTTAATTGTATATTCACCATTAATATCTAATATTTTTGTTGTTCTTTTATCTTTTGGTAATAAAATTAATGTGTCTTCATTTATAAAATACTCTTCAATCATAGTTACCTCCCCCTAACCAAATAAATTGGTGTATCTCTTATATCACAAGTGATATGTCGAATTTTGTCAAATTGTGTCGAAAATACAAAAAAAATACAATTTTCTTGTATTTTAATATGTTTTTATAGGTACAATTAATTGAATTAAATTTTCATCTTCTGGATTTTTAATAATAATTGGTTTTATTTCTCCATTAAAAGCCAATTCAATTTTATCACAATCTAATACTTTAATTGCATCCATCATGTATTTTGATGAAAAAGCAATTTTAATATTTTCATCAGTATTTTTTTCTACTTCAATTTTTTCCACAACATTACCTATTTCAGGAATATTTGATGTAACTACTACAGTGTTATCAGTACATTCTAATTTAACTGTATTTTTTTCTTCTTCTGTTGAAAATAAAGAAACACGATCTAATAATGCGTAAAAATCATGCAAATCCACAGTTATTTTCAATAAGAAATCTGTTGGTATTAATCTAGAAACATCTGGATAAGTACCATTTATCAATCTAGATAACATAATAATTGTTCCAAATTTAAATATTACTTTATTATTAAATATGTGGATTTCAACATTTTCTTCTTCATCACTAAACATTCTTGATAATTCTATTAAGTTTTTAGTAGGAATTATAATATTTACATCTTCATCCACAGTATTTTCTAAGTTTATTACTTTTTTAGCTAATCTATAAGAATCTGTAGCAGTACATTCTAAAATATTTTTTGAAATTTTAAAATTCATACCAGTTATAGCTGGACGAGATTCTTGAGTAGATGCAGCAAAAGTTGTTTGATTAAATATATTTTTTAAAACTTTATTACTTAATACAATAGGATTTTTACTATCTTCTAATTCTAAATCTGGAAATTCATTAACATTATTACAATTTAAAGAAAATGAACTATTTGCTGTGGAAATAAATATTTTAGAATCCATTACTTCTTCTATACTTATTATTTCATTAGGAAGTTTTCTTATAATATCATATATATATTTTCCAAATACTACAAATTTTCCACAGTTATAATCATCTTCAATTTCATTTTTAGTAATAAATGTTTTAATAGCTATATCATTATCAGTACTTGATAAATATAATCCTTCATTTGTTAATTCAAATTTAATACAATTTAATATAGGTCTAATATTTTTATTAGATATACCTTTAATAACATAATTTAAATGTTTTATTAAATGTTCTTTTTTTATTTTAAAATTCATATTGTCAGCTCCTTTTATTATTATTTATATTATATATATTATTATTATAGATGTGGATAATGTGGAAAACTTTATATAACCTTTTTAAAATATATTATTTTATAAGGTGGATAACTATGTTGAAATCATTGAGTTATCCACGGTAGTTGGGAAATAATTTTATTAATTTCAATATTTAATTCATCATTAGTTTCAACTTCTTTTTTAATTTTATTCACAGCATGCATAACAGTAGTATGATCTTTTCCACCAAATTCAGCTCCTATTTTAGGTAGAGATTCTTTTAGATATATTCTACATATGTACATAGCAATTTGTCTTGGAATAGTAATATCATTAGATTTTCTTTTTCCTCTTATATCTTCAATACTTATATTATAATTATTAGCAATTATTTGTTGTACTTGTTCTATTTTATTTTTAGATATAACACTACCACCAAAATAATCTTTTAAAGCATCCATAGCTAATTCTAAAGTTATATCAGAACCATTCATAATAGCAGCGTAAGCAATTGTTCTAGTAATAGCGCCTTCTAATTTTCTTATATCAGTAGTACAATTATTAGCTATATATTCTTTAACATCCTGTGGAAAAAAAGTATTTAGATTATTTCCATCAATTTTTCTATCAATAATGTCAATTCTTAATTGATAATCTGGTGGAAGAATATTAACTATTAATCCCCATACAAATCTAGTTCTTAATCTTTCTTCTAATTTTTTTAAATCATCAGGAGATCTATCTGATGCAATTATAATTTGCTTATTATTTGTATATAAATCATTAAAAGTATTAAAGAATTCTTGCTGAGTTTTATGAGCAATTTCTAAATATTGAATATCGTCAATCATTAAAACATCAACATTACGATATTTTTCTTTAAAACTATCAATATTATCAAAATTACTATCGTTATCTTTTCTATATATTTTTAAAAAATCATTAACAAAAGTATCAGCAGTTACATATAAAACTTTTTTTCTACTATTTTCTTTTATATAATTACCAATTGCATGCATTAAGTGTGTTTTTCCTAAACCACTTTTCCCATATATAAATAAAGGATTATACATACTACCTGGTTGTTCAGCTACTGCTAAGGCAGAAGCTTTAGCAAATTTATTACTACTACCAGAAACAAATGATTCAAAAGTATACTTCGGATCTAAATTAGATTGAATAATTGCTGATTCAGGAACACCAATTTCATCTACATCAATAATACTTTCACTATTTAATTCATCTTCTGTTACAAATTCAAATTTAAAAATAGATCCAGTAACATCAGTAAATGTTTTTTCTATTAAATCAATATAATTTTCTTTTAAATGTTTTTTATGCACAGGCATAGGAACTAATATTTTAGCAAACTCTTCATTTAATTCAACTAGTTTAGTTTCAGAAAACCACATATCATATAATACTGGTGTTAAGTTTTGTTCCATTTTTTCTAAAAATGAATTCCAAATGTTGTTGATATCCATAAATTATCACCCACTTTATACACATATATTCTACACTATTTTAAATAAAAACGCTATAAAAAAAGTGAAAAAAACATATTTTCCACATACTAAAGTACTTAAATTCATTGGGAAATAATAGTTATACACATATGTGTGGAAAACTAAATCCACATGTAAAAGAAATTGTTAATAAAATATTCCACAACTGTTAATAAAAATGTGGATAACTTGCCAAAATGTGGAAAACTATTAAATTTTATCAATGAATTGTTAATAAGCCGTATATGAATTATGATATATATGTCAATAACTTGGGAAAATGTCTCAAAAAATTCTAAACATTAGCAGGAAAATTTATTCCAATTTCCTTTTGACATAATAATTTTATTTGTAGGAAAATATAGTCGTTTTAATTACTAATTTTTCAAAAAATGAAAAATCAGTAATTA
>CAMLWC010000016.1 GCA_946488855.1 uncultured Mycoplasmatota bacterium | reverse complement strand
TATTAGTATCAGTTTATTTAATAATTATATTTTTAATAATTTTCTTAACTATATCTTTAATATTATATTTTAAAAATAAGAAGTTATATAATGTTGTTTATGTTGATAAATTAACTGGCGGATATTCTTATGAAAGATTTAAAGAAGAATATGATAATTTAAATCATAATAAGACATTGATAGTATTTGATATTAATAATTTTAAATTATTAAATACATTATATGGTTATGATGTAAGTAATGAAGTATTAAATAAAATATATGATATTTTAAATAATGTAAATAAAGATGGATTTAATTGTCGTAAAACAGCTGATCATTATTTAGTTTGTATAAAACATCATGGTGAAAAAACAATTTTATCTTATATAAATAAAATATATAATAATATAAGACAAATAAAAATAAAAGATAGTGATTTTGTATTAACTTCAACATTTGGAGTATATGAATCATTATATGATGAAGATTTTGAAATAGCAGAAAATAAAGCTATAATAGCATGGAAAATAGCTAAAAATGATCATAATATGTTTTATTCTATTTATGAAGATAAAATGGTTTATGATATGGTTGAAAATAAAGCAATATTAGATAAATTAATTAATGCTTTAGAAAATAATATGTTAGAAATTTATTTACAACCAAAATTTGATTGTAAAACTAACGAAATGATCGGCTCCGAAGCATTATTAAGACTAAAAGATAATAATAAATTTATTAGTCCGGCGATATTTATACCAATAGCGGAAGAAACAGGATTTATTACAACTATTGATTCTTATGTCTTTGAAAAAGTTTGTAAAATAATTAATGAATTTAAAAAGGACAACATTTTTATAGGACCAGTTTCAGTAAATGTTTCAAGAAAAAAAATTGAGCAATTTAATTTAGTTGAAGAGTATGAAGAAATAATGAAAAAATATAATATATCAAAAGAAGAAATAGAATTAGAAATAACAGAGGGCACAATTTTATCAGATAATACAATAATTCAAAAAGTAATTAAAAAAATTAAAAAATCTAAATTTAAAATATTAGTTGATGATTTTGGAACAGGTTATTCTTCTATTTCTATGTTGAAATCATTAGATATTGATGGAATCAAAATAGATCGTAGTTTTATAATCGATGAAACCGAAAAAGGTAAAGAAATATTAAAATATGTTATTAAATTAGGTAAATCATTAAATTTAAGTTTGACAGCTGAAGGAGTAGAAACAAAAGAACAATTAGAATATTTAAAAAAATTAAATTGTGATATTATTCAAGGTTATTATTTTTCAAAACCATTAGAAATTGAACAATTTAAAAAATTTATTAAAGGAGAAGAATATGAATAAAAAAATTAAGATAGGTATCAATATATTTTTAATATTATTAGTTGGAATAATTGCATTTTTAATTATTCGTCAATTTTTAGTTGAAGGAAAAGTTAGAAAAGAAATAAATGAATTATATAGTTTAATATACGCAGAGCAATATGATTTTGATTTAATATATGGTAAATTAAATAAAATAATTTCTGAAGATGGATATGCTATTGTTGAAAATTCTGCTAAAGAATATTTAGGAGATGTTTTTGATAAAGTATTAGATTTTACTAATATTTTAAATGATGAAAAAATAGCTTCTATATTAACAATTGAAAATTTTAAAAATGATGGTAAAGATTTTAAAGAATCAAAGGAATATTTAAAGAAAACAAAACAAAATATTTTAAATTTAGAAGCAGAAATGTTAGGTAATTTAAAAGAAGAAACAATAATGGCTTATATAGTTGATGAAAATTTGGAAGATTCTTATGTTAATTTATATAAAAGTTTCAATTTTGCTAAATCTAAAGAATTAAAAAATAAAAAAGAAACAATTGAAAAAACAGTTGACGATTTTGTTTTTAGAATAGAAAAAGAAGAGGAAATAATAGATTTCTTAGTAAAAAATAAAAATGAATGGTCTATTAAAGGTGAAAGTATAAACTTTAATAATGAACAATTATCAAATCAATATAATGAAATGATTTCGGAAATAAATGAATGAAAAAACCAATAATTAAAAT
This sequence comes from uncultured Mycoplasmatota bacterium, assembly GCA_946488855.1. Taxonomy (GTDB): domain Bacteria; phylum Bacillota_I; class Bacilli_A; order RF39; family UBA660; genus Faecisoma. The sequence goes on along the minus strand of CAMLWC010000016.1, from coordinate 19,728 downwards.
AATTGATGAAATAGATATTATTAATTCATTAAATAAAGGAATCTTTAATAATTATAAAATAATTATTAAAGATGGATGTTGTAGTTGTAAAGAAGTATTGTTTGATAGTTGTGAAATAGAAAAAGTAGATTTTACTAAACACAAAATAAAAAAATTAGAATTTATTGATTGTAAATTATATAATTGTGATTTATCAAATATAGAATTTGAACAAATATCTATTACTAGATGCGAATTTATAAATTGCAAGATGATGGGAACTAATTTTATTGAATCATCATTATTTGACTGTTTATTTGATAATTGTTTATGTAGATACATTAATTTTTCTAATGTAAAAATAAAAAATAGTATGTTTAAAAATACGATTTTTACAGAATCAAATTTTTTAGAGATTATAACTAATAATTTAAATATAGATAATTGTGATTTTACTAGTGCTCAGTTTTATAATAATGATTTTAAAGGTATTGATTTTTCGACATCATTATTGAATAATATAACTACTGATTTAAAAAGTATAAAGAATATAACTGTTAATAGTAAACAAGCTGTAGATTTATCTATTCTTTTAGATATAAATGTTAAGCTGTAATAATTTTTTACAGTTTTTTTAATATAATTTACTATGAAAAGTATATTATATTTAATTTTAGGTTTTCTATTGAATATCTTTTTTATTATAATATTATTACCTATTTTAGCACTAAATAAAATATATCAAATTTTCCACAATATGATATAATAAATATGGTGATAGTATGAAAACTATTTTTAGCATTGTTTTGTTTATTATCTTTTTATTAGGAGTTTATTTTAAAAATTATTTAATTTGGATAGATGATTTTGGATATTCCATAATTTCATTATTTATTTCTGATACTATGACTAATATAATGAAATTTATAACTTTTTTTGCTGATCCATTTTGGAGTATTTTATTTAGCTGTTTAGTTATTTTATTATGGAAAAAAATAAGAAAAGTTTTTTTAATTAATTTAATATCTGTTTTTGCATTAAACTATGTTTTAAAAATAATTTTTTCAAGAGAAAGACCAATCGATATAAATATAATTAATGAAACAGGATATAGTTTTCCTAGTGGACATGCTATGATAAGTTTAGCTATTTATGGATTTTTTGCTTATTTATTATGGAAAAGTAATTATAAATATAAAAAAATAGGTGTTATATTATTAATACTATTAATAATTTTAATAGGAATTAGTAGAATATATTTAGGTGTTCATTATACATCAGATGTAATTGCAGGATTTATAATATCACTTAGCTATTTATTATTTTTTATCGATTTCATTTATCCAAAAATAAAAGAGAAGTAGTTCTCTTTTATATTATAGCAGTATTAATTGTAATTTCATATTTACAAGCATCAGTTCCTACCATAAATGTCATATTATAAGATTGACTAAAGTCAAAATCAGCTGGAATTATTAACTCGTTATTTTCAAATGTTATACCCTTTGGTAGTGGTGAAGTAGAAGCAACTAAAACTTGTGGTTCTGTTTCAAAAATAATATTTGTAGCTAATTTTGTACCTGTAAATAAATATGTATTATTTTCTTCTTCGGTAATTTTTCCCGCTTCAGGGTTAGATAAAGTTAAATTTAATTTAGATGTAACACAAGGGCATGTATCGCATATACAATTATTGAATAGTTCAAGTTTTCCTTGTAAAATAGTTTCTAGACGAGTGATTGAATTTACCATAGATTTTACAGAATCATTAACTTTTAATAATTCATCAGTTGTCTTAGCTGTTTTTAAAGCTGCTTGAATTTTTTCACCTTTAGCATTTAATATATGTGATAAACCAGTTTGTTGAAGTGCTACAGATTCAATTATATCAGTTACTGATTCACATCTTGTAACACCACTTGGTTTAATTATTGGCATTGACATGTTCTCACCACCTTTCAATTTATGATATGTAAAAAATATTTTTTTGAAAGGGTATTTATAACAAAATATATTTTGTAGCATATAATAATTAACAAGGTGGGTAAAATGTTTAAACTAACTAAAAAAATACCATTAGAATATGATGGCATTTGCTATTTTAATAATAATTATCTATTATTAAAAGATAATATAATTGATTTTTATGATACTAATTTTAATAAAATAAAAGAAATAAAATTAGATGATAATTTTAAATATATAACATGCGATAAAAAATATATTTATTTAGCTAATGATAAAGAAATATATCAATATGATTTTATTAATTTAATTAAATTAGATATAAGTTTAGATATAATAAATATAAAATATATTGATGACTTTTTAATTATTATAACTAAAGATAAAATATATTCTTATAAAGAAAAGTTAAAAGAGTATTTGAATATTAAATGTTCAAATATTTTGAAAATCAATCAAAAAACACTTTTTATTAAAAATAAAGAAATATGTGATTTAGAAAATAAAATTCAATCTTTTAGTTTTAAAATAAAAGATTGTTGTTATAATGATTGTTTAATTTTATTATCTGATTCTATATACATATATAACATTGATTGTTATGATAAAATAGCTAAATTACTAAAATGTTTATGTAAAAATGATAGTATTCTTAATTCTATAGCTTGCATAGAAAAAGCTTTAGCTAATATTTTAAACGAGGAAGCAAACAAAATAAAAAAGGCTATTTGTTTATCGAATAATATTTGTGATTTAATAAAAATTAATGAATCAGTTAATCAAACAATAAAAAATGTTATTTTATTAGAACAAGTTTTATGTACAAAATTAGATATATATAATAATAATAAATAATATAGAAAAATCTATATTTTTTTTGAAATAAATGATATAATTTAAATAGGTGGAGTATGAAAACAGATCAAAATATATTAATAGCGTTTATTTTAAATTTAAGTTTTTCTATATTAGAAATAATAGGTGGCTTTATAACTAATAGTATATCTATATTATCAGGGGCCATTCATGATATAGCTGATGCATTAAGTATTGCTATTTCTTATTTTTTAGAAAAAAAGAGTAAACATAAACCAAATTATAAATATACTTATGGTTATACTAGATATTCTATTTTGGCTGCTTTTATAACTACTATAATTTTAATTTGTGGCTCACTTTTAGTTATTTATAACGCTATAAGTAGATTATTTAATCCTATAGATATTAACTATAATGGTATGATAATAATTGCTTTAATTGGTATTTTATTTAATATTATAGCGGTATATAAAACAAAAGGCGGCCATTCTTTAAATCAAGAAGCAGTAAATTTACATTTGTTACAAGATGTTTCAAGTTGGATAGTTGTTTTAATTGGTTCAATATTAATTAAATTTACTAAAATAAATTATATTGATTCCATTATGAGCTTTATTATTTCAATTTATATTATAATTCATGCTTTAAAACATTTGAAGATAGTATTGGACTTATTTTTAGCAAAAACACCTAATAATATAAATATAAGAAAAATAAAAAAAGAATTGTTAAAAAATAAAAACATAATAAATATCAACCATATTCATATTTGGAGTATGGATGGATATAGTAATTATGCTACTTTACATGTTATTATTAATAATGATGAAGTAGAAAAAACAGAGAAACTTATAAAAGAATATTTAAAAAAAGAAAACATTAGTCATACGACTATTGAAATAGAAAGGAAAAAATATGGAAAAAGTTTATTTTACAAAAGAAATAAGTAGTGAAAGTTTGATTAAAATTTATGAAAAATTAAATTATAAATTAGAAGGGAAAGTTGCTGTTAAAATATCAACAGGTGAAGCTGGTAATAATCATTATTTAAAACCAAGTTTAATTAATGATTTAGTAGAAAAACTAAATGGGACAATTGTTGAATGTAATACAGCTTATGAAGGAAAAAGAAATACAACAAAAGATCATTTACAAACAATTAAGGATCATGGATTTGTTAATGTTGATTTATTAGATATCGATGGAGACATAACAATTCCAGTTGTAGGTGGTAGACATTTGAAAGAAAATTATGTAGGAAAAAATATTGATAATTATAATTCAATGTTAATGTTATCACATTTTAAAGGTCATCCAATGGGAGGATTTGGTGGCGCATTAAAAAATATGTCAATTGGTTTAGCTTCATCAAGAGGCAAAGCTTGGATTCATAGTGCTGGTGTAAAAAGAGATAATATTTGGACAACACCACAAGTTGATTTTATCGAATCAATGGCTGAAGCAGATAAAGCAGTTGTTGATTATTTTAAAAATATAGTTTATATAAATGTTGTAAATAATTTATCAGTAGATTGTGATTGTGTGGCTGATCCTGAAGCACCCTGTATGCAAGATATTGGTATATTAGCATCACTAGATCCAGTTGCATTAGATCAAGCTTGTTTAGATCTAATTTATAATTCTAATGATCTAGGGAGAGAACATTTTATTGAAAGAGTTGAATCAAGAAAAGGAAAAATAATTTTAGATCATGCAGAAGAACTAGGCATTGGTTGTAAAGAATATCAATTAATTAATATAGATTAAGGGAGTAAATATGAAAAAAGCTTTAATTATAATTGGAGTTATTATCGCATTAATTGTTATCACATTAGCAATTTTTATAATAAAAGATTTTAATCAAGAAGAAAAATTAAGACAAGAATTAAATGAAATAGATAGTTTAATTAATTTTGATGAATTTGATTATGATGCAATAAATGAAAGATTAGAAAAAACAATCAGTAGCGGCGATTATTTAGTGATAGAAAAAGCAGCTAAAAAATATTTGAAAGATACAATTGATATAACATTAAATATTGTTAATATAATAAACGATGAAAAGTTAGTTAATATTTTAACAATAAATAATTATCAAGAAGATGGTCCTAATTTTATTAATACTAAGTTATATATTAAAAATGCAAAAGAACAACTAAAAAGTAATAAGGCTAAAATATTAAAACAAATGGATAATGAAACAGTTTTGTCATATATTGAAAATAAAAATTTAGATTCATACTATATTGATTTTTATAAAAGTTTATCATTTTCAAGTGAAACAGAAATGAATAAAAATAAACAAGAAATGGAAGAAAGTATAAATAGCATTATTGACATGTTAAATGTATATGATGAAGTAATTAATTTTTTAATAGAAAATAAAAATGATTGGACAATTGAAGGCGAATATATAGTATTTTCAAATGAACAATTGAATAATCAATATAATGATTTATTATTAAAATTGTAAAGATAAACATATAAAAATGTTTATTTTTTTAATATATAAGCAGGAAATTACCTTATTTTTGCCTAATATAACTAGTATGGAGGTAATTTAATGAATGGTTATTTAACTGAACAATGTATTGTAAATTATTTAAATGGAAAAAAAGTAAAAAATTTAAATATTATGTATTTAGAAATGATTGAGAATTTATTTGAAAATATAAATCAAGAAGATAGAATAATATCTTGGAAAAATCCTTTTTTGCAAAAAACTGATTTGTTTATTAAAATAAATAATGAAATAAAAAGGATAAGCGTAAAATCTGGTATAAAAAATTCAGTTCATGTCGAACCGATTTCAGAATTTATTCACTTTTTAATAAAAAACAATGTTGAGAGAAAATATATAATATATTATTTGAAATATCATTATGCTGATGGAACAACAAATGGTAGTGGATTAAAAAGGATTTCTGCTGAAGAATATAAAAAGGAAAATCAAAAAGAAATTGATTTGTTAAATAAAAGGTTAAATAATAAAGAATTAATTGGTAAAGCTATTGATAGATTTATTTTAAAAGGAAATAATGATATTCATTCAATAGATGCTATTATATATGGTTCTTATGATGATTTTATCTATATAACAAGAAAAGAAATAATAAATATTATATTAAATAAAACAAATATTTATTCAACCGGAGTACACTTTAGTTCATTATCTTGTCAACCTATGAATAGATGTTTAAATTATAATTCAAAATATGAAAAAAATAGATTTTGTGTCCAAATTAAATGGTATAATTTATTTGACGATATTATTGAATATAAAAATAATGTTTTAATGAAATCATTGTGTAAATAATGAAAAAGGTAGAATTTTACCTTCCGCTAATAACGTGGAACAAAAAAACTTGTGATTATAAACACAAGTTTTAATTATACAAAATATGGAGCAGGTGATGGGAATCGGACCCACGTTATTAGCTTGGAAGGCTAAAGTTCTACCATTGAACTACACCTGCAAATCAGTAGGCACTATAAATTTTACATTAAAATAACTAAAATGTCAACACATTTTTAATAAAATAATTAAAATTTTATAAATAACAATCAATTATAAAATATTATATGCAAAAAATATAAAAATATTTATCTAAAAAAAGGTAATAATAATAACTTTTATTCATATATTTAAAATGTAGAAAGGAATAAGATATATGGAAACATTAAAAGTAGGATCAAAATCAAATCCTAATTCAGTAGCTGGAGCACTTGCTAATGTATTTAGGGAAAAAGGAAGTTTAGAAATTCAAGCAATAGGAGCTGGTGCTTTAAATCAAGCAATTAAAGCAATCGCAATAGCAAGAGGCTTTGTTGCTCCATCAGGAAAAAACTTAGTATGTATACCTGCATTTACTGATATAATAATTGATGGAGAAGAAAGAACTGCAATTAAATTGATAGTTGAGGCTAAATAGCCTTTTTTTCATACAATATTATAGGTGATGTTTAGGAAAAAAATAACAAATTAATTAGAATATAATAATTTAATAAGATAAGATCAATTTTTTAAAGATAAATTATTAATATAAAAAATATTACATTAATATTATTTCTATGCAATATTAAGTAATAAAATAATTTATTTAAAGATGATAAAAAATAAATAAATATACAGTATAATAATATTAAAAATTTAAAAGATTCAATGAGTTATGAAATAGTTTGAATAATCTTGATTTTTTTTCAAGATAAATATATAATTAAAGAGGTGAAGAAAAATGAAAAATTTAATAGGAAATACTCCTTTGATAAAAATAAAATATAAATATAATAATGAAATAAGGAATGTATATGCAAAATTAGAATATTACAATTTGACAGGTAGTATAAAAGATCGAATGGCTTATTATATTATAACAGAAGCATATAAAAATAATTTATTAGCCAAAAATCAGCCAATAATTGAAGCTACAAGTGGAAACACTGGTATATCTTTATCAGCAATAGGAGCATATTTTAGTAATCCAGTATATATTTTTATGCCTGATTGGGTTAGTAAAGAAAGAAAACAAATAATGGAAAAGTATGGAGCTAAAGTAAATTTGATTTCAAAAGAAGAAGGCGGATTTTTAGAATGCATAAAAAGGGCAGATAATTTGGCTAAACAACTAAATGGATTTAGGCCAAATCAATTTAGTAATAAATTAAATGAAGAAATAAATTACAAAACAACTGCCCAAGAAATTATCGATAAAGAAATAAATATAGAAGCTTTTGTAAGTGGCGTAGGAACTGGTGGAACATTAATGGGAATAGGGAAAAAACTAAAAGAAAAAAATGAAAATACAAAAATAATAGCTATAGAACCAGAAAACTTACCACTTATTAGTCAAGGAAAAGTAAAAGGAAATCATAAAATTGAGGGAATTGGTGATGATTTTATACCAGACTTGTTAGACAAAAATATAATAGATAAAGTAATACTAATAAATGATGAGGATGCAATAAATATGTCAAATTTATTAACAAAGAAATTAGGTATAGGAGTCGGTATAACAAGTGGAGCAAATTTTTTAGGAGCAGTATTAAGTAAATTGGATAATGTGGTAACAGTATTTCCTGATGATTTAAAAAAATATTTAAGTGTACAATGTAAAAATACTGAAGATTTAATATCTAATCAAATAGAATTAATAGATTATGAAATAGTTTAAATACTAATATATAGTTAAATAGGTGGTTAAAATGGATAACAATTTAAAAAGAAACATTATTTTAGACCATTATCAAAATCCTAAAAATAGAGGTTTGATAAATGATAGTACGTATTTGATATCTAATACAAATAATGAAAGTTGTATTGATGAAATAAATTTAATGGCTAAAATAGAAAATAACAAAATATGTGATATTAGATTTGATGGTGAAGCTTGTGCTATATGTACAAGTAGTACTTCCATAATGATAGATACTTTATTAAATAAAACAATAGAAGAAGCAAATAAAATATATGAAAATTTTGAAAATATGATTAACGAAAAAGAATATGATAAAGAATTACTAGAACAAGCAGTAGTTTACGATGATATTTATAAACAACCTAATAGAAAAAAATGTGCATTACTTCCATGGTGGGGAATAAAAAAAATAATTGAGGAATATAAAAATGACTAAAGGACTTACAAAAACTAAAATAAAACAAATTTCTAAAATAAAAAAAGAACCTAAATGGATGTTAGATTTTAGACTAAAATCTTTTGAAGCATTTAAAAATTTTGATAATCCTTTTTTTGGACCAATATTGAATATTAATTTTGATGAAATTAATTATTATAAAAAAATAACTGATAAAATAGCTGATGATTGGAAAGATGTACCTAATGATGCTAAAGAGGTATTTGATAAAGTTGGATTAATAGAAGCAGAAAAAAAATATCTGTCTGGAGTTGGTGCACAATTTGAAAGTGAAGTTATTTATCATAATATGATAGAGGAATTAATTAAAAAAAATGTAATATTTTGTGATACCGATACAGCTTTAAAGAAATATCCTGATTTATTTAAAAAATATTTTAATAATTTAGTAAAATATAATGAAAATAAATATACCGCATTAAATGGAGCTGTTTGGAGTGGGGGAACATTTATCTATATACCTCCAAATACAAAATTAGATAGACCATTACAAAGTTATTTTAGAATAAACACAAAAAATATGGGACAATTTGAAAGAACAATTATTATAGTAGATGAAAATAGTGAAGTTCATTATATGGAAGGATGTACTGCACCTACTTATACTTCAAGTTCATTACACGCTGCTGTAGTAGAAATATACGTTGGAAAAAATTCAAAATGTCGATATACAACTATTCAAAATTGGTCAACTGATGTATATAATTTAGTAACAAAACGAGCAATTGTCGAAGAAAATGGGTTGATGGAATGGATAGATGGTAATATTGGTTCAGGAATCAATATGAAATATCCAACTTGTATTTTAAATGGAAAATATGCTAAAGGAAATACAATTTCAGTAGCAATAGCAACAAAAAATCAAATTCAAGATACAGGAGCAAAAATGATCCATTTAGCACCTAATACTACAAGTAATATTATAAGTAAATCAATTGCTGCAAATGGTGGTGAAGCAAATTATCGTGGTACTGTTAATATAACTAGTAAAGCTACAAATTCAAGAAGTAAAGTAAAATGTGACACTATAATAATAGATGATAATTCAAAAAGTGATACAATACCAAAAAATATAGTTAATAATAATTCTTCAACGTTAGAACATGAAGCAACTGTTTCAAAAATAGATCAAGAAAAATTATTTTATTTAATGAGCAGAGGATTAAACGAAGAAAAAGCAAAAGAATTATTAATCATTGGCTTTATTGATAAATTCAAAGAAGAACTACCAATGGAATACGCAGTAGAATTAAATAATTTATTAAAAAACTATTTTTAATTAAATAAATTTATGTTATAATATTTTTGGATAATAAAGGAGGAAAAATGAAAAAGATATTATTAGTTTTAGCTAGTTTAGTTTTTTTAGTAGGTTGTAATAACCAAAAAAAATATGAAGAGGCTATGAAAGAATATGCAACACAATTTTACAATGCACATCAAAAAGGACAAGAAGGTTTAACAAATCCTACTATTTCAATTAAACAATTAAAAGAAGCAGTTGAATTAGTTGGCGATGATTATGATTTAACAAAATTAGAAAAATGTACTGAAGATTCATATGTTGAATTAATAATTGATGATACAACAAAAGATGTGAAAGAAGTAAAATATTACTTAGAATGTAAATAACTTGTAAAAAAGTTATTTTTTTTAAAATTACTATATTTAAAAAACTATGTTTGGTATATAAAAAAACAACTTAAAATTTTATATTTGAACTATTAAAATATAATAAATAAACAAAAAAACAATTGAAAAATTAAAAATTAGTCATTTGTTTTCCTTGTTTTAAAATGATATATTGTTTTTGAAAGGAGGAAATATTATGCTAAATCAATCCATTTTAGTAGGTAGAATAGTAAAAGAACCAGAAGTAAGAGAAACTGAAAATGGAACAAAGGTTACTAATCTTACATTAGCAGTTCAAAGATCATATAAGAATGTAGAAGGTGAGTATGATACCGACTTTATTTCTTGCATTTTATGGAAAGGAATAGCTGAAACAACTGCTGAATATTGTAAAAAAGGTGATTTAATAGGTGTTCGTGGTAGATTACAAAATAGGCAAATTGCTTATACAGAGGATGCTAAATTAAATACTGTTGAAGTTGTCGCAGAAAGAGTAACATTTTTATCAAGTAAAAAGCAAGACTAATCTTGCTTTTTAATATAATCCTCATAAAATATATTGTCAGGTTTTACTTTAAATATTTTAGCAATTTTCAAAGCAGTTTCATAACTTAATCGTCTTTTACAATTTTCAATTTGCCAATAAAAAGATTTACTAATATTTAATTTGTCGGCCATATCTTGACAACTATAATTATATTTTTTTCTATATTGTTGTAGCTTATTCATAAATATTACCTCCTAATGTTAATTATACATTAACTTAATATTAATTTCAAGTAAATATTAACAATTAATTAAAAAAGTTGTAAAATATTAAATATGATGATATAATTATGTTAACAATTTGATTACGGAGGTTTTTATGATAATAGGAGAAAGATTAAAAGAAGCTAGATTAGCTAAAAAAATGTCACAAGAAACTTTAGGAAAAATGTTAGGAGTATCAAAAGTTTCTATATGTGGTTATGAAACAGGAACTCGTACACCAAATATGAGCAACTTTTTAAAACTAATTGAAATACTAGATTTAGATGCTAAGTATGTATTAGGTATGGATGTTAAAGTAATTAATGAAGATAATGAGGAATATCCAGTAAAATTAGCTAAAACAGATATTCAAATAGTTGAGGAATTAAAGAAAAATAGAGAATTATATAATATGTTTTGTTCTAATCCAAAAAGAACAGTTGAAAGAATTAAGAGTAAATTAAATTTAAAATAATTACTCTTTTATTTTTAAAATAATTGGGGTATAATATTAATTAGGAGAGAATATTATGTATAGAAAAAAACAAAAAGAAAAAAGAAATAAAATAATTATAATTTGTACATTAGTTTTTTGTTTGATAATAGGATTTATAGTTAATATTTTAGTAACCGATAGAAACTTGACTATATTTGAAAAAACTATTAAAGATAGCATATTAACAGTTCAAAAAGTTTTTTCTTTTCCAATAGATTTCATAACTAATAAAATAAGTACTAATAATGAAAAAAATAAAATGTATGAAAAATACTTAGAATTAGAAAACCAAGTTAAAGAAAATGAAAAATATAAAGTAGAAAATGAAGAATTAAAAAAACAGCTAGAAGATATGAAAAAATTATTAGATATAAATGAAACAATAGCAGAATATACTTTTTTAAATGCTAATGTAATAAGTAGAAACTTAGATTATTGGTCTGATACGATAGTTATTAATAAAGGAGAACATGATGGTGTTACAAAAGATATGCCTGTAGTAATAGGAACTAATTTGATAGGAAAAGTAATAAGTACAACTACATTTAATAGTACAGTAAGACTTATTACTGCAACAGATGTAGTAGATAAGATTTCAGTTAAAATTAAAAATAATGATTCCTATGTTTATGGAATATTAAATGGATATAACAAAGAAAACAACACATATACAATTGAAGGAATATCTCAATCAATCAAAATAGAAAATGGGTCTACTGTGACAACTACAGGAATGGGAGATATCTTTCCTGCTGGCATAGTTATTGGTAAAATAACAGGAATTAATACTGATAATTTTGATTTATCTAATGTTTTAGAAATGCAATCAGATGTTGATTTTGATAATATTAATTATGTGACAGTTTTAAGGAGAAATATATGATTGTAATAATTTCTATGATTTCATTTTTTTTAGATGGTATTTTATCACGTTATATTTTACCAAATAGTTTATTTTTGCCATTATTTACAATAGTATCATTAGTAATTATTTATCCATATTTTAATAATAGCAATTTTCGTTATTTTAAATTTATTGCAATAATTGGATTATTGTATGATATAGCTTATTATAATACTTTATTTTATAACTTTTTTATATTTTTAATTCTAGGTTTTGTTATAGGATTGTTAAACTATTTATTATCTAATAATTTATATACTAATATTCTAATTACGATTACTAGTATAATAATTTATCGAATTATTACATTTTTATTTACAATCATTTTTAAATCGAATATGTATTCATTGTTTGATTTATTAAAAAGCATATATAGTTCATTAATTTTAAATATAATTTATTGTATATTAATTTATTTGTTAACAGAGTTTTATAGTAAGAAAAATAACATTTTAAGAAGTAAATAGTTGACATAAATATAAATAATGTGGTATTATTAAAAGCGACGTAATCCGCTGATAATTTTATTATGATTATAGTTTTATAAAAAGGAGAGTGACATCGTGAATTTAATAGACAAAATTACCGAAAAACAAATTCGTAATGATATTCCTGAATTTAGAGTTGGGGATACAGTAAAAGTAAATGTTAAAATTGTTGAAGGTAAAAGAGAAAGAATTCAAGCATTTGAAGGATTAGTTATGGCTATTCAAGGAAGTGGCGTAAGTAAAAACTTCATAGTACGTAAAGTGTCTGGTGGTGTAGGAGTTGAAAGAACATTCCCAATCAATAGTCCAGTTATTGAATCTATTGAAGTTGTAAGAACTGGTCGTGTAAGACAAGCTAAACTTGGATACATCAGAACAATGGCTAAACAACCAAAAATTAAAGAACGTCGTGCTAAAGAAACTAAATAGTTTCTTTTTTTGATAAATTGTTATATAATATATAAAGGTGAGATAAAGTGAAAATAGTAAAAGAAGCAATTCCTTATGTTATTATATTGTTAGTTGTTGTTTTAATTAGATCTTTTATAGTGACACCTGTTATTGTATCAGGAACATCTATGGATAGTACATTAAAAGATGGTGAAATACTATTATTAAATAAATTTGATAATACTTATGAAAGAAATGATATTGTTGTTTTTGATTATGAAGATTCCAAATTGGTAAAAAGAATAATTGGTTTACCAGGAGAAACTATTGAATATAAAGATGGTATTTTATATATTAATGGAGAAGAGACTGAAGATTTGTTTTCTTCTATAACACATGATTATAAATTAGATGAAGTAATACCTGAAGGATATTATTTTGTAATGGGGGATAATCGTAATAATTCAAGTGATAGTAGAATAATAGGACTAATAGATGAAAAATCAATAAATGGCACGACGACATTTAGTTTGTGGCCAATAAAATTTGTAAAGTAAGTATTCTTACTTTTTTTGTGATATAATAAAATAGGTGATTTTTATGAATGGCGTTTTAGGTGGCTTTAAAAATATGCTTCGAAGATGGAGAATGAACTTAAAAACGAAGAAAAAAAATAAAATTACAAAATATCCTAGATTAACTTCATTTATTTATAGTACGATAGCGATAATTTATTCTCCGTTTGGGTATATGTTTTCTAAAAGCAATAAACAAGCTAGTATTGAACAACCAAAATTATATAAAAAGGTTGAGCAAATTAATTTAAAACTCGATGAAGTTATAGTTGGTAAAAAAGATAATATTAAATCAATATCGAAAGAAATAGATAAAATAAAACAAGAAATAAATATTCCAATGACTTCTGAAAGTAAAAATTATTTTACCGCAAAAATAAAAGAAATGGAAATAAAAACAAAATTTATATTAAATCCATCTAAAGTTAGTCAAGTAGAAGCAAAAATTATTAGTGATTCAATAGAAAAAAATGTAAAAAAAATAAATAAACCTAAAAATATTAATAAAGAATTATTAAAAAAATTACCTCTTTCAGTATCTGTTTCAAAACAATTTTTAACAGAAAATAAAAAAGAAAATATTAAAGTAATAGATAATACAAATTTTATAAAAGAAGCAAACAAAGAAATATCTTCTGTTAATGACAAAATAAAAGAAATAGAAACTAAGATACTTAATGTTAAACAATATAATCATTTTTATGATTTAGAAAATGATTTAAAATATTTAAGAAAAAAAATAGAAGAATTAAAAGAAAAATATAAAGAAGTGAAAAATCAATTAAATATTAACATTGAATTTGATAAATATGAATTAAGTAAAAGTCCTAAAAAAATAGAAGAAACATTAGAATTAATTGAAAAAGATTTAAAATTAATTGAAATAAAAAAACAAGAATTTTTAACAAAAAAAGAAATGAATAAAGAAGAACAAAAACAAAAAGAAAAAAAGAAAGAACAAAAAGAAGAAGCAAAACAAAAGAAACAAGAAGTAGATGACATTATTAAGGCACAACAATTAGTTTTGAATAATATTATTAATCAAAATAAGTATTTTGATGATTATATGAAAAAAATTTCTAAATCAGCCAATAAAAAAAGAACTATCTTAAATTCTTTATCTAATTTTGCTAATGTTATTTTAAATTTTACAGTATCATTATTACCTGTTTCATTATTTAAAAATAAATTAATTGGAACATTAGTAAGTAGTATTATGATAAATAATTCCATCAAAACAATGAGAAGAATGCTTAATCCAAAACTTAAAATAAATTATCAATTATTCATTGACAATTATAACGATAGTAAATCAATTTTATATGATACATATGATATGTGCATCAATTCATTAGAAGAATTAAATAATTTAAAAAATGATTTGTTATTATATGATCAAAAAGAAATAAAACAATTATTATTTCAAATAGAATTAATTGAAAATAATATTAAGAATCAAATAAAAGCTTTAAATATAAAAAAAGATAATCTTGAAAAGGTCTATGTTAAAGTAAGAAAAGAGATAAATTAAAAATTGAAAATTGGCTATAATTTCAAAATAAAAATTATGGCGATAAATCAGATGATTTGTTAGTTCATTTTTAAGGAGTTTATTTATGAAAAATAAAATATGTTTTATTAAAAATACTATTTTAATTATAAGTATATTAATTTATGCTTATTTGGTTTTTGTTGGTAGAAATCAATATATTTTTAATATGAATTATGCAAAATGTATTTTATATATGATACTTATTTGTTTAGTGATTTATTTATATGGTATATTTGATGACAAGGAAAAAACTTATCATTCAAATGTAAAATTTTATATTGCATTATATTTTTTATTATTGATAAGTATAACATTTTTTATAGGTAGAACTGATATAAAGTTTTATAATTGGTGGTATAGAGGACAATATGAACCTTTTCATACAATATTATCACATTTTAAATATGGTACTATAACCCTGATATTAAAAAATATTATTGGCAATAGCATTATGTTAATACCTTTATCATTTCTATTAATGATTAAAGATAAGAAATATAAAAATATATTTAAACAATCTTTAATTATTTTACCAATAATAATTATTATTGAAGTTTTACAAGCGTACACTCATGTTGGTGTATTTGATATCGATGATATTTTATTAAATTATTTTGGAACTATTATTTTTACTTTTTTAATTACTAGATTTTCTATAATAGATAAAATTAAAACTATATTTTATACTGATTATAATATAAAACAAAATATTAAAAATATTTTATTATATATATCAATTATAATTTTAATTATATATATAATTATTGTGCTTTTTAAGTTGTTTTAGTGTTGGGAGGATAAAGTTATGATAAAAATCAATAATAAAGATTATACTAAATATGATACAAAAATTATTTGGGGTGATTTTAATGTATGTTCTAATGGAGAAAAAAGAACAGGAATTGCTCCATTTATTCAATTTAATATAGAAGATAAAATTTTTATTGGGTTAGAATTTGTATATCCAAAGGAAATGTGGGAAGATACAAAAAATTGTATAAAAATTGATATGAAACAATATTTAACAGATATTACATATGAAGATGAAAAAGGTTGGATTTCATTAATTGTTGAAGAACATAATTGTTATATTACAAAAATAGAAGAAAATATGTTTAAAATAGATTTATTTGTAGAATCTACACTAGAAAATATAAAAATTGAATTAGATGTTAAAGTACAATTTTAAATTTATATATGAAAGTTGAGATAAATTATGAATAAAAATGAAATATATGATTATTTAAATAAAAAAAATATCAAATATGAAATAACAAATCATGAAGCAGTTTATACTATGGAAGAGCTATCTAATATTTATGTTCCTTATCCTGAGGGAAATGCTAAAAACTTATTTTTAAAAGATGATAAGAAGAAACATTATTATCTTATTACTGTTAAAGGGGATAAAAGAGTAGATTTAAAAGAATTTAGAAATAAAAATAATACTCGTCCTTTAAGTTTTACTTCTTCTAATGATTTATTTAATAAAATGAAATTAACTCCTGGTTCTGTTACACCACTTGGTTTATTAAATAATGAGGATAAAGATATAATTTATTTTATTGATAGATATTTTTTTGATAATAACATTATTGGAGTCCATCCAAATGATAATACTGCAACAATATGGTTAAATCCAAATGATTTAATTGAAATAATTAAAGAGCATGGTAATCAAGTAAATATTGTTAAGATTTAAGAAATAAGAAATTAGATTTAAACAATTAAAATTTTTAAATTATTAAGATGTAGTTGATAGAACTATAAAATATCCTTTTTAATTATTAATAAATTATAATTTATATAGTAGATATAAAAATCTACTTTTTTTGTGATATAATGATAAAAAGGATGTGAGATAGATGATAAAAGTATTATTTGCAACTGAAAATGAAAGTAAAGCTAAAAGATTTAAAGATAAACTTTTAAAACAAGGTATTGAATTAATTACAATTAATGATATAGAAAACAAGATAGATATTGAAGAAAATGGAAAAAATGCTATAGAAAATGCATTAATAAAAGCAAGAGTATATGCTAAAAATCAAAGTTTACCAGTATTTGCTATGGATGATAATTTATATATTGATGGAATACCTGAAGATAAACAACCTGGTATGTATGTAAGAAGAGTTAATGGAAAAAGACTTACAGATGATGAAATGATTGAATATTATTCTACATTAGCGCATGAGTATGGTGATGATGGAAAATTAACTTGTAGATGGGTTTATGGTATAGCAATTATTAAAAATGGCATAGAATCAACTTATACTTGGAGTAAAGATGATTTCTATATAGTTGATAAACCTTCTAATAAAATTAATGTTGGTTATCCTTTAAACACTATATCTATAAATAAAAAATTAAATAAGTATTTTACAGATATAACTGAAGAAGATAAAAAAGAATTAAAAGAAGATGAAAGTGATGTTATAGAATTCCTTTGTAAAAATTTATTAGTTTTGTAATTAAAAAAATAATTTGAAAGTGTGTGATTTTATGAATTCAAAAATTTTTAATTATATATCAACTATAAGTTGTATTATTGCAATAATTTTATTGTATAGTTTCATAGCAATTAGCGATAATTTTTATATAAATGGTTGTACAATTTTAATATTTTTATTAATGCTATTAAATCCTATTGCTAATTTATGTAGATTAAATAAAAAAATTATAAACAATCGTTTATTTCACATTTTAACTATTATATTGACTAGCTATATTTCATATATTATAATAAACAGTATTGTAATATATATAAATAATATAAATGGAAATTTGGATAAATCTTTAGCATTTAATATGTCTATATCATATTTTTATGATAGACTTCTATATATTTTAATATCAACAATTATTATATTATTAATAACAAATTTATTTAAAAAAATTAATCTAAAATCTAATAAAGATAATTCTAAAATTATGCTTTTAATAATTTTAATAACATCTTTAGTACCAATATTGACTGGTAGTATAAGTAGTATGCAATTAATATGTGCTGGATTTAATATTGCATTGTTTATTTTTTCAATATTAACATTTTTTAAATTAAAACAAATAAATACAGCAGATGAATTACGAAGTTATTATTTAATTTTGTTTGTTTGCTCATTAGTATCAATTAATCCAATTGCACTTGTTTTATCTATATATATTTTTTTTCAATTAGATATTTTTGGTTTACATATTTAATAATAAATTATAATTTATAGAGTAGATACAAAAATCTACTTTTTTTGTGATATAATGGTGAAGAAATGAAAAAAGGGAAGTGATTTTATGAATGAAAATAAAACAAGTATTAACTGCTTGATACCAATTTATTTAACCCCTCCGAGAAATCCTTATAAATAAAGGAATTACGAGTTTTTAATCTTACACATTTTTCAAAAAACAGTAAAAATTAGTCAAAAATGGCTATTTTTATGGAAATGTTGGATTAATATTTTTAGTTGATACCACAAGGTAAACCCTTGCTAAATATTATTATAAATTTATAAAGAAAGGAGAATAGCAAATGGCTGAAAAAGGCTTACAAATAACAAATCATGATTTTTTAATATATAGAGATTCAAACAATGATGTTAAAGTTAGTGTAATGTTAATAAATAATGATATATGGCTAACTCAAAATTTAATCGCCGAATTATTTGGTGTGGGAAGAAGTACAATAACTGAACACATCAATAATATATTAAATAGTGGTGAACTTACCGAAAATAACACCGTCGGAAAAACCGACGTTGATCATTCTAAAAAACCTGTAAAGATATATAATTTAGATATGATTATTGCAGTTGGGTATCGTGTTAATTCAAAGAAGGCAACAAATTTTAGAATTTGGGCAACAAAAGTTTTAAGAGAATATATGATTAAAGGGTTTGTTATGGATGATGAAAGATTAAAAAATCCTAATTACATTTTCGGTGAAGATTATTTTGAAGAAATGTTAGAGCGTATTAGAAATATTCGTTCTAGTGAAAGAAGATTTTATCAAAAAATCACTGATATATATTCTTTATGTA
Organism: uncultured Mycoplasmatota bacterium; assembly: GCA_946488855.1. Classification (GTDB taxonomy): domain Bacteria; phylum Bacillota_I; class Bacilli_A; order RF39; family UBA660; genus Faecisoma. The sequence continues at coordinate 489 of CAMLWC010000016.1, read as the reverse complement.
GCATCGATTATGACAAAGATTCGGAAATTACAAAAGAATTTTTTAAAACAGTTCAGAATAAGTTGCACTATGCAATTACTGGTCAAACAGCTGCAGAAATTATATATAATAGGGTAGATGCTGAAAAAGAACATATGGGACTTACAAATTGGAAAAATTCACCTGATGGCCCAATTTATAGATATGATGTTGATATTGCAAAAAACTATTTAAACGAAAAGGAATTAAAAGATTTAAATAGGATTGTCACTATGTATTTAGATTATGCTGAATTACAAGCTGAAAATCATAATGCAATGACTATGAAAGATTGGATAGAAAAATTAAATGTATTCTTACAATTTAATGGAAAAGAAATTCTTCATAATGCTGGGAAAATATCTGCTAAGGTCGCACAAGAATTAGCATACAGAGAATATGATAAGTTTAAAGTTAAACAAGATAAATTATATAAATCAGATTTTGATTTATTATTAGAAGAAATAGATA
>CAMLWC010000015.1 GCA_946488855.1 uncultured Mycoplasmatota bacterium | reverse complement strand
AGAAAGGTAAAAATAACAAAATATACAAACTTACACAGTTAAATTTTTACGGTCAATATTATATAATTTTATTATAATGATAGGAGATAGATAATTTGAATAAATTGATAAAAAAAGGCTTTACACTAGTAGAATTAATAGGAGTAATAATAATATTAGGAGTAATAGCGTTAATAACATATCCAATAATAGATAAATCAATAAAAAATAGTAAAGAGCAAGCATTAGAAAGAATTATTGACAATATAGAAGAAGCAGCTTATAGCTATAGTGTAGAACATGATATAGGATATCCAACAAAAAAACAGAGTTATATTTAAATGAAATACAAAGAAAAGGATATTTGAATACAAAAATAATAAATCCAGTAACAAATGAAGAAATGTCTGGATGTGTATGGTATTATTGGAATGAAGAAAATAAACAATATATATTTGAATATGATAGTGAATGTAAAAAAACTGATGATCCTCCAGAAGTAAATATAGTATATAATAATGAATTAATAAATAATAATGGTTGGGCAAAAGAAAATATATCAGTAAGTATAACAGGAATAGGTGAAATAAAATACTGCATAGGAAATAGTGAATGTGAACCGAATGATATAATAGAAACAGGAAATAATACTAAATTTATAACAATAGAAGGAACAAACTATATATGTGCAATAGCAAGTAATAGTTTAGGTAGTAGTGAAAAGAAATGTGAATTTATAAAATTAGATAAAACAGTTCCAGTAGCAGGAACAGCAAATTTAGTAGGAACAATGGGAAGTAATGCTTGGTATACATCAGATGTAACAGTAAATGTAGCAAATGGAAGCGATAATTTATCAGGACATTTAAGTACAACAAGTAATGTAAGTAGTATAACAAACAATACAACAGGACAAGTAGTAACAATAACAACAACAGATTTAGCTGGAAATTCAGCAAATAGAAGTTATACAATAAAATTAGACAAGAATAGTCCAACATTAACAGATAAAGGAGGAAGTATAACTATATATCAAGGAAATAGTAATATAGTAAGTAATTATTTTAATGTAGGATATAGTATAAGTGGGGGAAGTGTAAGTTGTAATCCAGCTAATACAAATAGTTTAGGAGTAGGAACACAAACAGTAAGTTGTACAGCAACAGGAGGAAATGGTAAGAGTGTAACTTTTAATAAACAAATAACTGTAAAAGCAAAACCAGTATCATTTGCTACGGATTCATGGGAAACAATAGCAGATGCAGTAAAAAATGGAAATACAGGCATGTATAATGTAGGCGATGAAAAAGAGGTAACAATAAATGGATATGGAACATTTACGGTAAGAATAGCAAATATGTCAACACCTACAGAATGTGCAACAGAAGGATTCTCACAAACGGCATGTGGATTTGTGGTTGAATTTGTCGATCCTATAGTCGCTAGATCTATGAATGGAGATGGATTCACAAGGACTAATGTTGGAGGATGGCCAGCAAGTGAAATGTATATTACTATAAATAATATTTATAATTCATTGCAACAAGATTTAAAAAATGTAATAATAGATACATATACAGTATCAGGATATGGTTCAAAGGATTCTGCTAATTTTGTATCAACTGATAAATTATATTTATTATCACCAAAAGAAATTTGGGAAGGACCTAGTAATATGAGCCCACTTTATTATGATACTGCGAAAGATTATACTAGACAACTTGATTATTATAAAAACAATAACGTTACAAATGATAATTATTCTGCAGCAATAAAATATGATAGTGATGGAATACATGCAATTTCTTGGTGGTTGCGCACAGCCGTACAAGGAAGTTGGTATAAATTTGCATATGTTGAAAATGATGGTAGTCATAATACTGATACATCTTATTATAGTTATCGTGCAGCACCAGCATTTAGAATTGGACAATTATTAAAAGATAAGTTTATTAATTTAATATATAATTTTATACTAGTTTTTTAACTTCAACTATATGATGAATTGTAACATATAAAATATTAATACTACTTGCTATTATTAAACTATAAATTCCTAATTTAAATATACAACAAATTATTAAAATAATAGTTCTTAAAATCATACCAACTAACGTTCCCATCATAGCTGTATTACTTTTTCCCATTGCTTGTAAAGATGATGTTAGTGGAGCTTGAATGTAATGTAATAAACAAATAGGAGCTAGTATTTTAATGTAAGTAATACCTTGATTTGTATTAAAAATTAATTTTAAAGGAATTTCTGGAATAATAGTAAATATAATGGTTGCTGGAATACCAATCAACAAAGATATAAATATAGCTTGTTTAATTTTATTCTTAGTATATTTATAATGTTTATTAGCATAACCATTACTTACAATAGGTAATAATGCTTGAGATATTGCACCGGTAAAGAATGATGGCAATAATATAAGAGGCATAACGTAACCATTTAAAATTCCATATTCATTTAAAATATATTGATTTGAAAATCCAGCTCTAATTAAAAAATAAGTTAAAATAATAGGTTCAAAAAACATTCCAATTGTACCTATTATTCTAGAACCAGTAGTAGGTAAACTTATTTCTAAAATGTCTTTGATATTACTCATAGATGGAGTAATATCTTTTTTATATAATTTAAAATTTTTAGGTAAAAAGAAAAATAATATGAAAATTGATGTTAATTCACTTATAATATTTGATAATATTAAAAATGAAACAGCAAATTCAAAACCTTTAAGTAAAAAGAAAGGTGTGAATAAAATAATACTAATTAACCTTGTTACATCCTCTAAAACATTTGATAAGACATGAGGAAACATTCTTTGTTTACCAAAAAAGTATCCTCTTAATATTCCGGATATAGATATAAATGGTAAAACTAAAGCGATGGCAATAATAGAATAATAGGATCTTTTCTCATGTAATAAATTATTAGCTATAAATTTGGCAGAAAAAAATATTAATAACATAACTAATATATTAATAATTAGTATTAAAAATAAACTAGAAAATATTAATTTTTTATTATTTCTTTTTTCTTCAGATACCAATTTTGATATTGCTGTTGGTAACCCTAAAGTACAAATAGCTATAAATAACATAAAAGTGGGATTAACTAACATATATAATCCAATACCTTCAGTTCCTACTAATCTAGTCATTACTATTTTAATTATCATACTTAATAATTTTGTTATAAATCCACCTATAATTAAAATAATAGTTGACATAATAAATTTATTTTTTTTCATAAATCACCTTTAAAAATATTGATTTTTCTTATATAATATATGTATGATGTGATTTGTTTAGAAATGAGTGAAGTAAAATGGAAATAGAATTTAATAGTTTAGAGGAATTATATAATAGATTAAAACCAGCTTTAGTAACTAAAAAAAATGAAATGAATAGAAATGGTTATAAATATATTAAAATAGAAGATATTTGGAATTATTTAAAAGAAATTAAATGGAAAAAAGCTAAAGATTTATCATTATATGAAATGGTAAGTGATGTTTTAAATGTTGATGATTTATTAATTGATGATTATTTAAAACAAAAATTAAATTTAAAAAAAAGGGAATTATATTTTAAAGAAGAGTGATAATATGAAAGTAACTAAAATAAGTAAGTATATACAATTAGAAGAAAAATTAAAAAAATATATTAAAAATGAAGAAGAAATAAATGAAATAAAAAAAGCTTATGAATTTGCTAATATAAAACATAATGGACAAAAAAGAGTAAGTGGTGAAGATTATATAATTCATCCATTGAATGTTGCATTTATTTTGTCTGGTATTCATGCAGATAGTAAAACAATAGAAGCAGCATTGCTTCATGATACTATTGAAGATTGCGAAGTTTCTTATGAAGAAATAGAAAATTTATTTGGTATTGAAGTTGCAAAATTAGTTGAAAGTATTACTAAAATAAATAGATTAAATTTTAGTGGTGATACAGAAGCTTTAATTGCTAATCAAAGAAAAATATTGGTTGGAATGACAGAAGATGTAAGAGTAATAATTTTAAAATTAGCCGATCGACTTCATAATATGAGAACATTGTGGGCTTTATCAGAAAAAAGACAAAAAGCAAATGCTAAAGAAACTTTAGATATTTTTACTCCGATTGCACATAGATTAGGTATTAATAGCATTAAATCAGAATTAGAAGATTTATCACTTAGATATTTAAAACCTGATGTATACTATCAGATAGTAGAAAAATTAAATAAAACAAAGGTTGAAAGAGATAATTATGTAGTAGAAATGATTGAAAGTGTTTCTAAATTGTTAAATGAACATAACATTAAACACGAAATAAAAGGAAGAAGTAAAAGTATTTATAGTATTTATAAAAAATTGGATAAAGGAAAATCATTTAATGAAATATATGATTTATTAGCTTTAAGAGTTTTTGTCGATACTGAAGCTGAATGTTATCAAGTTTTAGGTTTAATTCATTCTAAATTTAGACCAATTCCAAAAAGATTTAAAGATTATATTGCTATGCCTAAAACTAATATGTATCAATCATTACATACAACAGTATTTGGAATTGATGGACAATTATTTGAAATTCAAATAAGAACTTACGAAATGGATAAAGTAGCTGAATGTGGTATTGCTTCTCACTGGTCTTATAAAGAAGGAAAATCAAATATGCAAAGTGAGATGGAACAAAAATTACAATTTTTTAGAGTAATAATGGAACTCAAAAATGAAGAAAATGATGAACAATTTGTTGATTCAGTTAAAGAAGATGTATTAAAAGATACAATATATGTGTTTACACCTATGGGTGATGTAATAGAATTGCCAAATGGTTCAACTCCAATTGATTTTGCTTATCGTGTTCATTCTAAAGTTGGTGATACTACTATAGGTGCTATTGTAAATAATAATATAGTTCCATTAGATTATAAACTAAAAGATAATGATATAGTAAAAATAAATACAAATAAAAGTTCAACACCTAGTCAAGAATGGTTAAATTTTGTTAAAACATCTCAAGCTAAAAATAAAATTAAAGCATTTTTTAACAAATCTTCTAAAGAAGATAATTATAATAAGGGTGAAGATTTATTAAGTAAAGAATTAAGAAAAAGAAAAATATCTAATTCAACATTTATGGAAAATATAGATAAAATATTAAATGAATTTAAATGTGTTGATATTAATGAATTATACATAAATATAGGAAATAATAAATTCACACCTATTCAAGTTGTTAATATTTTTACTGAAGAAAATATTACAAAAGAAGAAATTATATTAAATAAAACAAAAGATAAAGAAATTGTATTACCTAATATAAAAAACGACATTAAAGTTGAAGGTATTGATGATATTAAAGTAAATATTGCTTCTTGTTGTAAACCAATTAAAGGAGATAGAATTGTTGGATATATTACTAAAGGAAATGGTATAACTGTACATAGAATGGTATGCCCTAATGTAAGTGATTTAAATGAAAGATTAATAGATGTTAAATGGAATGACACAATTAAAAAGTATCCAACAAGTTTATTAATTAAATCATTAGATAATAATATATTAATGAATATAGTTGCAAAAACATCAAATACAGATATAACTATTGAAAGTATTAAATCATTATCAAGTGGTAACGATTATATTTATCAAATTACAGTTTTAGTTGAAGATAAAGAAAGATTAACAAAATATATGAATGATCTAAATATGATTCCAAATGTTTTATCAGTAGAAAGGTTGATAAAATGAAATTAGTAATTCAAAGAAGTAAATATTCACAAGTAACTGTTGATAATAAAATAGTTGGTAAAATTGATAGTGGGTTAGTTGTTTTAGTTGGCTTTACTCATACTGATACAATAGAAGAAATCAAAAAATTAACTAAAAAATTAGTTAATTTAAGGATTTTTGATGATGAAAATCATATTATGAATAAATCAATTTTAGATGTAGGAGGTTCTATTTTGTCTATATCACAATTTACTTTATATGCTGATTGTAAGAAAGGTAATCGACCTAGTTATAATAAATCAATGAAAGCAGATGAAGCCAATAGATTATATCAAATATTTAATGATGAAATAAAAAAATATAATATTAAATTAGAGACTGGAATTTTTCAAGCGGATATGTTTGTTGAAATTAGTAATGATGGACCAGTTACCATTATATTGGAAAGTGAGGACTTATGATAAAAAATAAATTAGATTTTAAATTAATTAATATTGCTTTAATAGCAGTAATATGTTTTTTTATTTATCAAGCTAATCCATTGTGGATTGGTATATTGAATAAAATATTAAAAATAACTTTACCATTATTTGCTGGCTTTGTTATTGCTTATGCATTATATCCATTATTAGAATATTTAGAAAATAAGAAAATACCTAAAGGTTTGGGCGTTGCAATAATTATAACTATTTTAATTGCTATAATAGCTACAGTTATTATTTTGTTAATACCACTTTTATCCACTCAAATAGTTAGTTTAATTGATTCATTAATTATTTTTATTAAGGATATTACTACTAATTTTAATATTGATTTAGGAAGTTTAGGAGATACTTTATTTAAAACATTTAATGAAATAATAAGTAATGTAGGAAAATATGTTTCAGATGGAGCAGTTAAAACTATTAATACATCTATAAGTGTAATAACAAATGTATTTATTGCTTTAGCTTCTGGAATTTATTTCTTGTTGGATATGGATAAAATAAGGGATGGAATAAAAAAATATTTGTCTAATAAATCCCAAAAAGTTTATGATTATGTTGCTTTATTAGATCACGAAATAAAAAATTATATTAAAGGATTTTTAATTCTTGTTTGTATTAGTTTTTTTGAATATACTTTAGTATATTATATGATAGGTCATCCAAATGCTTTATTGTTAGGATTCTTATCAGGATTAGGTAATTTTATACCATATTTTGGGGGAATATTAGTTCAAGTAATTGGCGTATTAACGGGTTTTGCATTAAGTACTAAGTTAGGTATTACAGTAATTATAATAACATTAATATCTTCCTTAGTTGATTCATATGTTTTAAATCCGTTAGTGTATGGTAAAAGTAATCGAGTTCATCCAATAATTGTTATAGCTGCAGTATTTGGTGGAGGAATTTTATTTGGATTTATCGGAATAGTTATTTCATTACCACTTTCTATAATTATAATTACTACTATAAAATATTTTAGAGGTGATATAAATGTTAAAAGAAATACAAAATAGAAGAAGTATTAGAAACTATAAAAAAAACATTATTGATAAACAAGATGTGTTAGATATTTTAACCGCAGGAATTAAAGCACCATCTGCTAAAAATAATCAACCTTGGCGTTTTGTTATTGTAAATGATGAAATCAAAAATAAAATAAGTAATAAAATGGTTGAATTATATGGACCTAACAAAACGGCAGAAGTTATTGAGAAAGTTCCATATTTAATATTGATATATAATAAAGATAATGAATATTTTAATCATTTATCTATTGGGGCTTGCATTGAAAATATGCTATTAGAAGCAGAGAGTATTGGATTAGGTACTTTATGGATTGGTTACATAAAAAAAATAGAAGATTATGTTAAAGAATTAGTAAATATAGATTATGAATTAGTCTCTGCTTTAGCTATTGGTATAAAAAATGAAAATCCAGTTGCAAGACCTAGATTGAATTTAGAAGAGGTTTTAATTTATAAATAATGAAAATTGAAAAAATTAAAAAAAATGGTAAAAAATATATTATAATTTTAGATAATGGCTTAGAAATAAAAACATTTGATGATGTAATTATCAATAATGGATTATTATATAATAAAATAATAGATGATGATTTATTAGATAAAATAAATAAAGAAAATGACTATTATAATATTTATTATAAAGTTGTTAATTATATATCTAAAAAACTAAGAAGTGAAAAGGAAATAATTGATTTTTTAGATAAAAATAATATATTAGATAAAAATAAAATTATAAATAAACTAAAAAGTATTAATCTAATAAATGATTTAAATTTTGCTAAAGCTTATATTTCAGATAGAATTAATTTATCAAATGATGGAATATATAAAATTAAAAATGATTTATTAAAACACAATATTGATTTAGGTATAATAGATAATGAATTATCCAAAATTGATGATGAAATAATAAATAAAAAAATTGAAAAGTTAATTAATAAAAAGATAAAAAATAGTAAATATACTGGTTTTAAATTAAAATATAAAGTTGTAAATGAATTAATTAATTTAGGGTATGATAAATCAAAAATATCTGAAATATATGATAATTTAGATATAAAAAATGATGATTTAATTATTAAGGAATATAATAAATTATATAATCAATTGAGTAAAAAATATCAAGGTAAAGAATTAGAATATAAAATAAACGTTAAATTATATAATAAAGGTTTTACAAAAGAAGAAATTGATTGTATACAAAAAAACTAATCAACGCAACACCATATTGATTAGTTTTTATTTTGTATAAGATTTAGATAATTATATAAAAAACACGTTTACTTTAATTGAATTAATTAATAAAAAAATAAAAGGATAAATCTTATACAAATTAATAATAGCATAAATAATAAAAAAACACAATATTTTTTTATAAATATGATATAATTAAGTAGTGATGTGTATGAAAAAACTATTTTTTGTTTTATTAATATTGTTAGTAGGCTGTAATAAACAAGAAGAAAAAATTGAAATTGATTATGATAATTCATATTATCAGGTGGCAACACCATATAAAAAAGGAATTGGTAGTTATAATATTGGAAATTATGATAAAGAAGAAGTTGAATCAATGTTAATGACTTTGTCAACAAAATATTTTAAAACTAACAATTTTTTATACCAAGAAGGACAATATTTAACTAGCGATGAGATTAAAGAATTAGTTACAGATTATAATAAAACTGAAGAAATAAAAATAGACAATATAACTATAAATCCTAGTTATATAACAACTATTTATGAGCAAAATTATTTAAGTTCTAATAATGAATTAAAAGGTATTTCTTTAGCTATTGTAGTTGATAATAAACAATATTATGAAAATAATTATAAAATAGTTGATGAAAAAATAGTATTAGATTATGCATTATCAAAAGTTAATAATTTAATTAGTTTCATTAGAAATAAAGATGATTTAAAGAATGTTGATATAGTTATAGGAATTTTTTTAGAAGATGATTATAAAGGCAGTTTTAAATATTTAGGGTATACTAATAGTAATAGTATAAAAATGGAACATGTTAATTATAATTATCAATTATTAGAAAGTGATTATGTTATGAAAAACGATAATAAAACATATAACACAATTTTAGCTATTAAAAATAGTTTAAGTGATTATAATTTATACATTAATTCTTATGGCTTATATCAAGATAAAATATTAAATGAAGTAAGTATTATTTTAAATAAAAGTTATTTTAAAAAATCAGAAATACTTGATATTAGTAAAAAACTAACAAAGAATTTAAATAATTTTAGTAATATTGATATAAAAGTTTATTTCAAGAGTAATAATGATACTAAAGCATTTATAAATAAAAATAGAAATGCTACAAAAATAGAAACATATATATTGGAGGATTAAAAATGATAAGTGAAGAAAGAGTAAAACATATTGCTAATTTAGCAAAATTAAATGTATCTGATGAAGAAATGGGTAAGTATCAAAAACAATTAACTGATATTTTAACTGAAATTGATAAAATACTTAAAGTCGATATTAAAAATAAAGAGATAATGATTAGTCCAAGTGATAATAGGAATTGTTATTCAGAAGATGTTATTGAAAGTCATATAAGTAAATCTGATGCATTAAAAAATGCGAAAAGAGTAAAAGGTGATTATATTATAGTTCCAAAGGTGATAGAATGAGATATTTAGATTTAGATATAAAAACAATAAATGAAAAATTAAAAAATAAAGAAATAAAACCAATTGATTTAGTTAATGAGGCATTTGATAGAATCGAAGAAACTAATTTAAATTGTTTTATAACTTTAAATAAAGAAGAAGCAATTAAAAAAGCTAAAGAATTAGAAACAAAAGAAGTAGATAATTTATTATTTGGATTACCTATTGCTATCAAAGATAATATTGTAACAAAAGATTTAAGAACAACGGCAGCTAGTCATATTTTAGAAGATTTTATTCCAATTTATGATGCTACCGTAATTACAAAAATAAAAGAAAAAAATATGATTATAATTGGTAAAACTAATATGGACGAATTTGCTATGGGTTCAACTGGTGAAACTAGTTATTTTGGTAATACTTTAAACCCTATTGATAAATCATTAGTACCTGGTGGTTCATCATCTGGTTCTGCTGCTTGTGTAGCTGCTGGTATCACTCCTTTTTCTTTAGGAACTGATACAGGAGGATCTATTAGACAACCTTCTAGTTTTTGTGGTTTAGTAGGTTTAAAACCAACTTATGGTAGAGTTTCAAGATATGGTGTAATTGCTTTTGCTTCTAGTTTAGATCAAGTAGGCCCAATTACAAGAAATGTTTATGAAAATGCTTTATTATTAAATGTTATAAGTGGACAAGATAAAAATGATTTAACTTCATCTAATAAAGAAGTTAAAGATTATACTAATTTTTTAGGTAAAGATGTAACTAATTTAAAAATAGCTGTTCCAAATTATTATATGAGCGAAGTAATTGACAAAGAAGTAAGAGAAAAAATAATTAATGTGATTAATTTATTAAAAGAAAAAGGTTGTCAAGTTGACTATGTTGATATTGATTATTTAGAATATGCAATACCTTTATATCAAGTTATTGCTTTAGGTGAAGCAAGTAGTAATTTAGCGCGTTATGATGGAATTAGATATGGTTTAAAAATAGATGATTTTAAGAATATCGATGAATTATATAAAAATACTAGAACTGTTGGTTTTGGTAATGAAGTTAAAAGAAGAATTATGATAGGATCTTATATTTTAAGTGGTGAAAATGCTAATGTATATTATTATAAAGCTTTAAAATTAAGAAAAGAAATGACCGATAGTTTTAAAAAAGTATTAAGTAAATACGATTTAATTATTGGACCTACTAATACTGATGTTGCTTACAAACTAGGTACAAAACAAGATGATGCATTGAAAAGTTTTTATGATGATTTATTAACAATACCTGTTAATATGGCAGGATTGCCAGCATTAAGTTTACCGGTTGGATATAAAAATAATTTACCAGTTGGTATGCATATTATTGGTAATTATTTTGAAGAAGATAAAATTTATCAATTAGCTTATTTTATTGAAAATAAATTAAAGGAGGAAGTATAATGAAACCAACAATCGGAATTGAAGTACACGTTGAATTAAAAACAATGGCTAAAGCTTTTTCCTTAAGTAAAAATAACTTTAATGATGAAGTAAATACTAATATTAATGTTTTAGATTTAGGTTATCCTGGAACATTACCAAGATTAAATAAAGGTATAATTGATTTTGCTTTAAAAGCTTGTTTAGCTTTTAATTGTAAAATAAATAGATTAATGCATTTTGATCGTAAAAATTATTTTTATCCAGACTTACCAAAAGGTTATCAAATTACCCAACAAGATACACCAATTGGTTATGATGGATATGTAGAAATTTCTAATAAAAAAATATATTTAGAGAGAATGCATATTGAAGAAGATACTTGTAAAAGTATTCATACAACTGATACTTTATTAAACTTTAATAGAGCAGGTGTACCTTTAATTGAAATAGTTACTAAACCTTGTATAAATAGTGGTCAAGAAGCAATGGAGTATTTGGAAAAATTAAGAGAAACTTTATTATATTTAGGCATAAGTGACGTTAAAATTGAAGAAGGAAGCATGCGTTGTGATGTTAATGTTTCAGTAAGTGATAGTGATTCATTAGGTACAAAATGCGAAGTAAAAAATATTGGATCAATATCTTCAGTAGGATTAGCTATTGATTATGAAATTAAAAGACAAGAAGAATTAATAAAAAAAGGCGAAAAAATAGTAGAACAAACAAGAAGATTTGATGATAAAACTAAAACAACTATTTTAATGCGTTATAAAGAAACAGGAAATGATTATAGATATTTTCCTGAACCAGATATTCCTTATGTTTATATAGATGATGCTTGGTTAAAAGAAATAAGTGATAATATGCCTATTTTAACAGATGAATTAAAAAATAAATATATTGAATTAGGTATAAATAACAATAATATTAAAACAATTATTTCTAATAAAAATATTTGTAATTTCTTAGAATCAGTAATCGATAAATGTAATCCTATTATTGCTAGTAATTTATTAACAGGTGATGTATTATCTTATTTAAATAAAAATATTATCAAAATAGAAGATACTAAATTAACTAAAGAAAACTTTATTAAATTAGTTAATAAATTAGATAACAAAAGTATTTCTAGTAAACAAGGTAAAGAAATTATTAATATAATATTAGAAAGTGATAAAGATGTTGATTTAATAATTAAAGAAAATAATATGGAACAAATAAATGATGATAATTTTGTTATTGAAATAGTTAATAAAGTAGTGAGTGCTAATCCTGATTCAATAAAAGATTTTAAAGATGGTAAAGATAGAGCTGTTAAATATTTAATGGGTCAAATAATGAAAGAAAGTAAAGGCAAAATTAATCCAAGTTTAGCTAATCAAACTTTAATTGAAATATTAAAAAAATCCTAATTATTTAGGATTTTTTTGAAATTATTTTAATATTGATTTAATCATATATTTATAGTATAATATTATCGTTAGGAGTGAAGATATGAAGTTTATAAAGAAAAATAAAACATTTGTAATTGTTGCTAGTATTTGTTTAGTATTAATTTTATTGATGGGATTTGCTGTTTACCGTATGTTTTATCCAAGTAATGGAAGTGTTTATGGAAATAGATTAGAAAATGCTCCAGAAATTGATAATGCTGTTATTGAGCAAATTAAAAATAAGATTAATGATACTAATTTAGTTGAAGAAGTTAATTATGAAACTAATGTAGTAGTAATGAAATTTTTTATTAAAGTGAAAGATAATACAAAATTAGAAGATGCCAAAAAATTTGGAGATATAATTTTAGATACTTTGAGTAGTAAAGTTATTGGATTTTATGATATTGAAATTTATTTGACTAATGAAAATAATAGTTCATATCCAGCAATAGGATATCATTCAAAAAATGCCGAATCATTTAGTTGGACTGATAATGTAGGTGAAGAAAATGAAGAATAAAAAAGTAATAATTATAAGTATATTAGTTATATTGATTTTAATAGTTGGATTTTTGATATATAATTTTTTAACTAAAGAAGATAAAATAACTACTTTAAATTTATTCGAAAAGCAATGGATTGAAAGTAATAAAAATAATGTTATCGATATGTCAATAATTGATGGTATACCTATTTTAAGTTATAACGGCGAAGGAATTATTGTTGATTTTTTAAATTCTTTAAATAAAGAAACTAACTTATCATTTAATAAAATATCTTATAAATTAGGTGATGAAGTAAAATCTGATTATGCTTTTAAGTTGGTAGATAATGTAGAAGATGATAATATATTAATTTATGAAGATAATTATGTTTTAGTGACTAAAAAAGAAACATATTTAACTATTGAAGAACTAGATAATTTAACTGTTGGTGTTTTAAATGAAAATTTAAATAATATAAATAATTATTTACATAATGCTAATGTAAGTTATAAAACATTTGAAACTGAAGAAGAATTAATAAATGATTTTAATAGTGATAAAACGACTTTAAATGCAATTGCTTTACTTAAAACTACTAATTTAAAACAATTAATTGATAATAATTACAAAATTGCTTATAATATAAGTGATTATAAAAAATATTACGTATTAGATTTAGGTGAAACAGAAAAATTAAATACAATTTTAACAAAATATTATAAAAAATGGGCAAGTAATAATTATGAAGAATTATATAATAAATATTTATCTAAGAATTACTTAAATTTTAAAAATATTAATGATGAGGAAACTGTTAAATTTCGCAGTAAGAGATATGTATATGGCTTTATAGAAAATGCTCCTTTTGATACTTTATTAGATAATAAATTGGCTGGTATAAACTATCAACTGTTATCAAAGTTTTCTAAATTTACTAATGCTGAAATAAGTTATAAAAAATATAATAACATTACTAGTTTATTAGATGCTTTTAATTCTAATCAAATCGATTTATTTTATGGAATTAATAGTACTACTGAATATAAATTAGATGTGTATGAAACTGTACCTGTTTATGAAAATTCAGTTATTGTTTTAAAACATTCTTCTAATAATAAAATTATTAATTCAATTAAATCATTAGATAATGTTGTGTCTATTGAAAATTCTAAATTAGCTGAATATTTAGTAAGTAATAATATAACTGTTACAGCTTATGCCAATATGGAAGATTTAATTAATAATATTAATAATGATAGCGTAATTGTACTAGATACATATAACTACAACTATTATGCAAGTAAATTAAAGGATTTTATAATTGCTTATCAATATGATACTGATAATAATTCATTTGTAAGTAGAAATATTTCTGATAATAAAATCTTTAATGAATTTTTTGATTTTTATATTAGATTCAATGATACTCAAACCTTTATTACTGCAGGTTTAAGTGAACTTTTATTAGTTAATAAAACGCCAGTTATTTTAAAAAATTTAGCTGTTATTCTAGGTAGTGTAGTAGGGGTGTTATTAATAGTTTTAGCTATAATTAAAATAAAACCTAAGAAAAAAATTAAAACATTATCTAAAGAAGATAAATTAAGATATATCGATGCTTTAACATCTTTAAAAAACCGTAATTATTTAAATGATTCAATTGAAAGATGGGATAATACTGATACATATCCACAAACTATAATTATCGTAGACTTAAATAATGTAGCTTATATAAACGATAATTATGGTCATGCTGAAGGTGATGAAGTAATTAGACAAGCTGCTAATATATTGATTGTAAATCAAATTGAAAATAGTGAAATAATTAGAACAAATGGAAATGAATTTTTAATTTATTTAATTGGTTATGAAGAAAAACAAGTTATTACTTATATGAGAAAATTAGGAAAAGAATTAAAAGAATTAAAGCATGGTTTTGGTGCTGCTATTGGTTATAGTATGATAAATGATGCTATTAAAACTATTGATGATGCAATAAATGAAGCAACATTAGACATGAAAAATAATAAAGAGGAAATAAAAGATTGAAGAAATTTTTAACTAACTTATGGCATGTGCTAAGATTACCAGAAATGTTAATATTACCTGGTAATCTAGCTTTTTTTCTTATTCTTTCTTTAGCGCCAATTGTTTCTTTATTTGGTATGGTTGCATCAAGTTTATCATTATCGACTAGCAGTATCGTTAATTATATTAGTAATTTGTTTCCTGAAGAAGTTGTAGATATTATTTTACCATTCTTTGATGGTGTAAATGTAACTAATATATTATTTGTTATAATTGGTTTTTTCGTTGCAAGTAATGCTTCTGATAGTTTGATAATCGCATCTAATATTTTATATAAATGTCAAAATAAAAATTATATTTATCGAAGAATTAAAGCTTTATTTATGACTTTTTGGTTATTAACATTATTTATTGTAACTTTAATAGTTTTAGCTTTTGGTTCATTTATTTTAACTAAATTATTGTCATTCGGTATATTAGGTGAATTTATTTCACATAACTATATAATAATTATAATAGTTAAAACAATAATTGCCTTTTTTA
Source organism: uncultured Mycoplasmatota bacterium (assembly GCA_946488855.1). Classification (GTDB taxonomy): domain Bacteria; phylum Bacillota_I; class Bacilli_A; order RF39; family UBA660; genus Faecisoma. Next base: position 7,383 of record CAMLWC010000015.1, on the reverse strand, counting down.
TAATATTCTTGATTATTAAAATATTATATACTTTAGCTCCAGATAAAAAAATAAAAAGTAAATATGTAAATTATGGTTCTTTATTTGCTACAATAGCTATTATATTTGTTACAACATTTTATTCATTTTATGTAAATAATATAGCCCATTATGATATAATTTATGGTAGCTTAGCTAATATAGCAATTTTGATGTTGTTAATTTATCTTATTTCTTACATTATTGTATTAGGTATAGCTATTAATAATAATTATTACGAAATGAATAATAAAGAATAAAATGTACATAATAGTATTGAATATATATATTCAAGTACATAGACTACATTTAGTACCGATGAAGTTTCAATTTTAAACTTATAAGTATTAATGTATGACAGCTAATTTTTAGCTGTTTTTTGTTGATAATTTATTTATTATTTGATATAATTTTTATAGTAAAGAGGGTGTTTCAATTGAATAAGAAAGGTTTTGCTGTATCAGGTATTATATATTCAATATTAATATTATTTTTAATATTATTATTTGGAATTTTAAGTATTATGGGTGCTAGAAAGATGATTCTAGATAAATTAAAAAATGAAGTTATGGAAGAATTAAATGATAATGGTGAAGCCTATTACATTGATAATAGTGGGGCAAATAAACCAGAATTATTAAATAATATGGTACCTATTAAGTACGAAAATGATAATTGGGTAGTAGCAGATATAACTAAAGAATGGTATGATTATGATGCAAAAGAATGGGCTAATGCAGTAGTATTAAATACAACTAAAAATGTAGGAGAAATAGTAAATGAATCAGATATTGATTTATGGTATGTATGGATACCAAGATATAAATATCAATTATTTAATGCAAATAATGAAGGTGTAGAAGAACAAGAAATTCAAATACAATTTGAAAATGGTACAGCGACTACAGGAACAGTAAGTTGTGTTGATGCGGTAAGTGGTTCTGGTGATATAAGTGAAATATGTACAAATGCTGTAAATGGTAATTGGTATACCCATCCTGCATTTACATTTGGAGATAAAGAATTAACTGGATTTTGGGTAGGAAAATTTGAAGTGAGTGGAAGCACTGATAAAATAACTATAAAGCCAAATGTAACAAGTTTAAGAAACGAAACAGTTTCATCATTTTTTACGGTAATTCAAAATATAAATACAATTTATAATTTAAATGGCGATAGCCATATGATGAAAAATATGGAATGGGGAGCAGTAGCATACCTATCCCATAGTAAATATGGAATGACTGAAGAAATATATATAAATAACAGTAGTAGTTTTTATACCGGAAGAAGTGGGGGAAATGTTGGAGGAAGTACTAATACCGTAGCAACCCAATATCCAAGCAATTCAACTTCTTCAAATAAATATTATTCTTATGGATATTATACTTATGATGGCAAAATAGTAAATTATGATGGAAGTATTGGGGATTATGCAAGTGATCGAACATTAGGAACAAAAGCCAGTACGACTGGAAATATCTATGGGATATATGATATGAGTGGTGGTGCTTGGGAGTATGTAATGGGAAATATGGTAAATAGTAGTGGAGCATTTTATTCAAGTAGTGCGGGATTTAGTACCCAACCAGATTCAATATATTACGATAGCTATACATATGGAACATCTATTACTACTCATGGACGAGGAAAATTAGGAGATGCAACAAAAGAAACATTAAAGACGTTTGGAAGTAGAACTGGCGGATGGTATAGTGATAACGCGTACTTTCCGTACTCTAGTTATTCCTGGTTCGTTCGGGGCGGCTACTACGACCATGGTTCGTATGCCGGTTTGTTCTACTTCAGTGGGAGCATAGGTGGTAGTTATTCCAACATTTCCGCCCGTGCAGTTGCGTGTGTTCGCGGGTAGCAAACTTTAGTTTGCTACTTTCCATTTCTTGAACTACTAAGTAATAAAAGAAGATAAAATGGTAAAGAATAGAGAAGAAAGACATCGGAGTAATGCCCGACCTTTCTTCTTTTTTCAAAGGTCGGGTTTGAAAATAGTATAGGATATGGAATAGGTATATAAAGTGATATAGGTAGTGAATACCAAGATTCACGAACGAAGTGAGTGTTTCGCCTCACTTGTCCGAAGGTTGAGAGAGGCGGGGTATATCTTGTAAATAAAATGTAAAACAATAATTTGATATTGGTATTGCTAAAAAAAAAATAAAATGATATAATTTGTATATGACATATGTAGTTAATAATATTGAATATGAAGTAGTAATAGAAAAAAAGAATAATAAAAATACTTATATTAGAATAAAAGAAAATAAAATATATATAACAACTAATTATTTTGCTAGTAAAAGTTATATTCAATCTTTATTAGATAAGAATTATGATGTTATAAAAAAAATGATTGATAAGAATAATCAAAGATTAGAAAGAAGTAATAAGTTTTATTTTTTAAATAAGGAATATGACATTATATTTGTTAATTATTGTGATATTGAAATAAGTAGCAATAAAATATTTGTTAAAAGTGAAGATTATTTAAATAAATGGTTAAAAAAACAAACTGAAATAATATTTAAAGAGAGGTTAGATTATATATATAATTTGTTTGAAGAAAATATTCCTTATCCTAAGTTAAAAATAAGAAAAATGAAAACTAGATGGGGTGTTTGTAATAAAAATAATAGTATTACTTTAAATAGTGAATTAATTAAATATGGATATGAGCAAATTGATTATGTAATTATTCATGAATTAAGTCATTTTATTCATTTTGATCATTCGAAAGATTTTTGGAATTTAGTATCTAAATATTGTAAAAATTATAAAGAAATAAGAAAATCATTAAAGTGACAAATTTAGATATTTTAATATGTTATTATTGTTTTGGTGAATAATATGAAAGTAAAAATATTTGATGAAGGTCATGAAAAAGATTTAGAAGATAGTGTTAATGAATTTATTAAAGATAAAGAAATTATTGATATTAAATATCAAGTGGCTATTAGTATAGTAGGAGAAGAACAATTATATTGTTTTTCAGCGATGATAGTATATAGAAAATAATGAGGTGAAGCAGTGAAAGATTTTGATAAAATAAATCCAATATTTTATATAAGTGAAGATAATAAAAATATTATCAAAAACATTGAAAAAAATTTATCTTTAATAAAAATAGAAAATAGTATAAAAAAAAATTTACAAATTAAGTCTAGGGTAAGGTCTATTTATTCTTCACTTGCAATTGAAGAAAATACCTTATCATTAAATTCAATTGAAAATATTATCGAAAACAAATTAGTATTAGGAAGTAGAAAAGAAATTCAAGAAGTAAAAAATGCTAATGAATTATATGAGCATATTGATGATTATAATTGGAAAAGTGAAGAAGATTTTTTAAAAGCACACACAGTGCTTATGAGATATTTTGATGATGACAATGGTTACTATCGGAATCACGGTGAAGGAATAAAGAAAGATGATGAAATAATTTATATGGCATCAAATTCTTTAGTTGTACCATCTCTTATGGAAAGTTTATTTGAATATATCAATGGCAATGATCTTCATCCAATTATACTTGCTTCTATTTTTCATTATTATTTTGTAACTATTCATCCATTTAGTGATGGAAATGGTAGATTGGCTAGATTTTGGGTAACTTTAATTTTAACTGATTGGAATAAAAAATTTGAATATATTCCAATCGAAGAAGAAATTTATTTAAATCAAGAAGAATATTATAATTCAATTGCTCAATGTCATATTAATGGAAATGCTAATATATTTATTAGTTTTATGTTGAAAATTATTAATTCTTCATTAGAAAAAACTACCCAGAAAACTACCCAGAAATTAAATAAAAATCAAATTAAAATATTAGAGTATATAAATGAAAATCCTAGTATTACTAGAAATGAATTAGCTAAAAAACTAAATATTACACCAGATGGAGTTAAGTACAATTTAAAAAAATTAATCGATAATAATTTTATAGAAAGAATCGGTTCAGATAATGGTGGTTACTGGAACATAAGGAAGTGATTATATTGAAAAAAAACAGCTTTGTTGAAGGAGCATTAATATCAACTATTGGAATAGTACTATGTAAAATATTGGGTATAATTTATGTTATTCCTTTTAGAGCAATAATAGGAACACAGGGTGCTATTTTATATAGTTATGCTTATACAATCTATTCAGTTTTCGCATCACTTTCATCTACTGGTATACCTAGTGCTATGGCAAAAGCTGTTAGTGAATATAATACGTTAGGATACTATGATGCTCAAGAAAGAGCTTATAAAATAGGTAAGTATATAATAGTAATTTTAGGTTTAATTAGTTTTATTATTTTATTTATATTCGCACCTCAGATATCTTATTTAATAATAGGTGATATTGAAGGTGGTAATAGTATAGAAGATATAACTTTTGTTATTAGAGTTATATCGACTGCTTTATTATTTATACCAATTTTAAGTGTAAGTAAAGGTTATGTTCAAGGACATAGAATGATGGTAGTTCCTGCTATTGCTAATGTAATAGAACAATTAGTAAGAGTAATAGTAATAGTAGGTGGAAGTTATTTAACTTTAAAAGTATTTCATTTATCAATTACAACAACAGTTGGTGTTGCTACATTTGGTGCAACTGCTGGTGCATTGGTGGCATATTTATATGTAATTAACAAAATAAATAAAAGTAGAGAATTACTAAAAAGAAATGCACCACCTAAAAAAGAAGAACGCAAATTATCTAATAAAATAATATTTAAAAGAATAGTATTATATTCTTTACCTTTTATATTAATTGAGTTTATTAGATCAATTTATAATACTGTTGATGTATTTACTATTGTAAGAGGTTTAGTTAGTTTAGGATATGATGTAAATGTTGCTGAAAATGTTTTAAGTATAGTAACTACATGGGGATCTAAATTAAATATGATTATTTTAGCTGTTACATTTGGCTTAACAGTAAGCATAATTCCTAATATTGTAAGAAGCGCAACTTTAAAAAATTATAGTGATGTGTCATTAAAAATTAATCAAACATTAAAAATAATCTTATTTATTTCTTTACCGATGACTTTGGGATTATGTTTTTTATCTAGTAGTGTTTGGACAATATTTTACGGTTATGACAGTTTAAGTGTAGATGTTTTTAGTTTCTTTATTTTACAAACTATAATCAATTCATATTTTTATATTTTAGTTGATACTACTAATGCTTTAGATAATCCTAAATTAGCTTTAGGAACATTATTAGGAAGTTTTATATTAAAAGCAATACTAAATATTCCAATGATGCATTTTGTGAAATTTATTGGATTTGAAGCATATTATGGTACTATTTTAACTACTATTATAGTTCAATTATTATCAGTTATATATTTACTTTATAAATTAAGAAAAATTTATAGAATAAGTTATAAAAGTAGCTTAGAACCAAGTATAAAAATTATATTAATTAATGGAATTATGATGTTATCATTAATGATAATAAGATTATTTTTAGGTGATTTTCCAACAACAAGATTATGGTCATTTTTAGAAATTATAATATATGCTAGTATCGGAGCAGTTATATATTTTTATTTATCTATTAAAAATAATTTATTTAATGAAGTGTTTGGAAAGGATTTTATAAACAAAATTATAAAAAAATTTAAATAGAAAGGAATGATATTTTGAAAAAAATTTTAATATTAATTATAGCTTTGCTATTCACTGGATGTGGAATTAAACAAGATATTTCAATGACCATTAATAATGATAAATCATTAAATCTAGAAATAATAAAAGTTGCTGATAATGAATTAATAGATAAAGCCATTAACGAAGAAAATAATACTGATAAGACATATACGGATCAAGAAAGATGGGCGTATATTGAATCAGAATATCTAGAACAAATAAATACTACTGGATTTAAATTTGAAAAATATGAAAGTGGAGAATATAAAGGATATAAGTTTTATATAAAAATAGATAATATAGATGACATAACTGATGATGAAGCTAGTTTTGATATTGACAATAATTTAGGCATTCAAAGTTCTAAAGTGTTTAAAAAAGAAAAAAACAAATATGTTTCAAAAATTTATTTTACTAATGTTGAACTTTTTGAAGGAGAAGAAACGGAAATGTTATTTTCTGTAACATTACCAGTAGAACCAATTAGTCATAATGCTACAAGTGTTTCTGAAGATAAAAAAACTCTTACTTGGAATTTAGTATCATCTACTGATAAAGAAATAAAATTTGAATTTAGTTTTCCAAATGAACAAGTTGAAGATAGTAAAAATAAAAATAAATTAATTATAGGAATTGTAGCTTCAATTATCATATTAATTATAATAGTATTAATTATTTTAAAAATAAGAAAAAAAGAGGAATTTTAATTGAAAAAAATTGAATTACATTTACATCTTGATGGATCAGTAAGATTTGAAACTTTAAAAGAATTTAATAAAAATATGATTAAAAGTGATATTGTATGCGATAAAAATTGTGATTTAGAAAAATATCTATCTAAATTTGAATTACCAAATGAATTTATGCAAACTAAAGAAAATTTAACTAGAGTTGCAAAAGAATTGGCTGAAGATCTAAAAAAAGATGATGTGATATATGCTGAAGTTAGATTTGCTCCTATGTTACACACGAAACAATTATCATTAGAAGAAGTTGTTGAGGCTGTTTTAATTGGTTTAAAAAGTGAAAAAGTTAAAATTAACTTAATATTATGTATGATGCGAAATAGTTCTTTAGAAGAAAATAAAAAAATAATAAATTTAACCTATAAATATTTAAATAAAGGAGTTGTAGGTATTGATTTAGCTGGTGATGAAAAAAAATACAAAACAGCTAAGTTTAAAGAATTATTTGATTTAATTAATAAAATGAATATTCCTTTTACAATTCACGCAGGTGAAGCTGATGGTGTAGATAGTATCCTATCAGCTATTAAATTTGGAGCAAAGAGAATTGGTCATGGCGTTAGGTGTATTGATGATGAAAATGTTATAGATATGATAAAAGAAAAAAATATTACTTTAGAAATTTGTCCAACAAGTAATATTGATACTAATATATTTAAAGAATATAAAGATCATCCAATAAAAGAATTATATGATAAAGGTATTTTGATTACGATTAATACTGATAATAGAACAGTTTCTGATATTACTTTAACAGAAGAATATAATAAATTAATTGCAAATTTTAATTTTACTTTAGAAGACTTAAAAAAAATGAATGTTAATGCTATTAATTCTGCTTTTTTAAGTGAAGAAGAAAAATCTATATTATTAAAAGAAATATAGATTTTTTAAATACTGTCAATAATTTTTGATTAATTCCTAAAAATAAATTAAAATAATTTCTTGATTAG
>CAMLWC010000014.1 GCA_946488855.1 uncultured Mycoplasmatota bacterium | reverse complement strand
TACTAAAAAATAGTATTAGTGATTTTTCACCAACACTATTTATTATAGAACCATTAAAAGCTATTGAAAAATAGCTTTTTTCTTGTCAAAAAATGTAAATAATTAAAGTATTTATTATAAATAATGGTATAATATATTTAGGTGGTTAATGATGAATAGTTTAATTGTTATATTATCTAAATTGTCTTATTTTATTTTGCATAAATTAGGTAGAGGTACATCTTTCCCTGGTAAATTAGCTTTAAAATTAAATAAAAATATTTTAAATTATTTTGAAATGCCAAAAACAACCATTTTTGTAACTGGTACAACCGGTAAAACTAGTGTAGCTGGAACTTTATATGAAATATATAAACATAGTGGTTATAAAGTAGTGGCTAATTTGAAAGGGTCTAATTTAATTGATGGTGTAACTAGTGCAATAATTGAAGCTAGTAAGATTAGTGGTAAAACTAAAGTTGATGCTCTAATTATTGAAGTTGATGAAAGATATGTAAAAAAAGTATTTAAGTACATTACACCAAAATATTTTATAATTAATAATTTATCTCGTGATCAATTAGCTAGAAATGGTCATTTTGAATTAGTATTTAAAGAAATAGATAAAAGTATAGATGAAAAAACACATTTAATTTTAAATGCTGATGATCCTTTAGTAACAAAATTTAGTTTAGGTAAAAAAAATAAGATAACTTATTATGGTTTAAAAGAAAATAAATATTCAACTAAGAAAAATAGAATTGATACTTTGGATTTAACTTATTGTCCAAAATGTCATAAAAAGTTAATATTTGATTATTTTAATTATGGCAATTTAGGGTATTATCATTGTCCAAATAATGATTATAATAGGCCAAATTGTGATTTTGAAGGAATATTAAATAAAACATTGAAGGTAGAAGATGAAATAATTAAATTAAATAATACAGCGTTATATAACGCTTATAATATTTTAGCTTGTTATGCAACTGCAAGAGTAGATAATGTTGATAAAGAAAAGATAGTTGAATCTTTAAATAATTTATCTTTAAAAGTTAAAAGATTAAATGAATTTAAAGTTAAAAATAATAAAGGAACATTATTATTAAGTAAAAATGAAACTCCATTATCTTATAATCAATCATTGGAATATGTAATTAAAGAAAAAGGTAATAAAACTGTTGCTATTGGTTTTACTAGAATAAGTGGTAGATATGATTTAAAAGATATATCTTGGTTATATGATATTAATTTTGAATTATTAAAAGATAAAAGTATCGAAAAAATTATATTAATCGGTCCATTTGCTTATGATTTAGCAGTTAGATTAAAAACAGCTAATGTTGATCCTAAAAAGTTTTTATATTGCTTAGATTATAATAATTCATTAGATTATTGTTTAAAAAATGCTAAAGGAGATTTATATTGTTTATTATATTTTGATTTAAATTATTTATATATCGATCAATTAAAAGAAAGAGGTTTATTATGAAAATAGCTTATTTATATTATGATTTTCTTAATTTATATGGTGAATCTGGAAACATTAAAATAATTAGTAATATATTAAAATATAATAAAATAAAACATGACATATTGTATTTATCTTTAGATGATGAATTAGAATTTGATAAATATGATTTAGTTTATATTGGATCAGGTACAGAAGATAATTTATTAATTGCTTTAAAACATTTATCTAAATATAAAAATGATATAAAAAAATATATTGAAGATAATAAATTTATGCTAGTAACTGGTAATAGTGTTGATATGTTTGGTGAAAAAATAGAAGATATTAAAGCACTTAATATATTTGATTATGAAGTTACTAAGGGTATTAGAAAAATGAAAGAAGTCTATCATGATAAAATATTAGGATTTATCAATAATAATAGTTATAATAGTGAATATTCTGATACAGATATAATTAGATATAACAATTTTTATGGTACTTATATATTAGGCCCAATTTTAGTTAGAAATCCAGAATTAGTTAAACAATTTTTAAACGATTTAACCAATAAAAAATTAAAATATGATTTAAAATTAGAAACTAAAGCTTATAATGAATTTATTAAAAATTTTAAGGAGAATATAAATGAATAATGTAGTAGATGCGGTAATAGAAATACCTTTAAAAACAAAAAATAAATTTGAAATAGATAAAAAATCTAATCGTATAAAATTAGATCGAGTATTATATTCTGCTATGAGTTATCCTGCAGAATATGGTTATATTGAAAATACTTTAGCTAATGATGGTGATCCATTAGATATATTAGTAATATCATCTGAACCAACTTTTCCTGGATGCATTGTTCCTGCTCGTGTAATTGGGTATTTATCAGTTATTGATAATGGGCATGAAGATTATAAATTAATATCTGTCGTTAATGTAGACCCAAGATATAATGAAGTAAAATGTTTAAATGATTTATCTAATTTTACTTTAGAAGAAATTAAAAATTTTTTTCAAAATTATAAAACACTACAAAACATTGAAGTAAAAGTTTATGATTATTATGATACTGATAAGGCTTTAAAATTAATTGAAGAATGTAAAAAAAGATATTTAGAAAGGTGATTTTATGTTGATGTCAACGACTTCTACATTAGAAGGTAAAAAGATTAAAGAATATCGGGGAATTGTGTTTGGAGAAGTAGTAAATGGTATTAATTTCACTAAAGATTTTTTAGCTGGTATTACCAATTTTATTGGTGGTAGGTCTAAAGAATATGAAGAAGAAATTGTTAATGCTAGGGCAGATGCTGTAAAAGAAATGATGGATAGGGCTAAAAAAATTGGTGCTAATGGTTTAGTTGGAATAAAAATTGATGTTGAAACTATTAGTGTAAATGAAAACGGTGTTATGTTATTAGTTGTTGCTAGTGGTACAGCCGTAGTTGTGGAGGATTAATTATGAAAAAAAATGCTGAGTATGTAGGGGTAGATGAAAAATATATTCCAGAAGAAGAAAGATATGTTGATGGGAATTCAAAAAATGATTCAAAGATTTTAAAAGGTGTAGGAATAGGTTATTTAATCGTTTATATCTTTATATTTTTAATAGTTATCGTTGGATTTGTTGTAATATTAATGAATTTCATAGATATTAATAATAATCGTAAAGAAAATTTTGAAAATACACAAGTTAATGATAATAGTCAAATGGTTGATTTAGTTGAAGAATATTATAATAATTAAAAGTTCTATTTATATAGAATTTTTATTTCTATTTATATAGAATTTTTATTTTGTATTGAATAAGATTTTAAAATATGATATCATTATATTGGTGATAGTATGAAGAAATTAAGTGTTATTTTAACTTTAATTTTAATAATTTTTGTTGGTTATTATGTTTATAATGAATATTTTAAAAAAGTAGAAACTAATCCATATGAAAATACATTAAGAGATTATAGTAATCAAGTTTTAGCAACAATAAAAAATAATAATTATTTATTAGAAACAACTAAAATTGATACTGATTGGCTTAATTCAAAATTAGAGTCGTTAGTATCTTGTCAAGAAATATATTATTCTAATGAAGATAAAATATTATTACATAATTGTTCAATTAATGATAATGGAAGTTATTATTTTTATGATAAAATGTATGAACAAAATAATGAATATAATAATTTATATGAAACAATTAAAAATCAAAAAATTGAAATAGAGAAAGGTATGTTATTAAAAGATTTAGCTACTATTGATTTAAATTTGAATATAACAGAAGTTGATGATTGTGTAAATGAAGGAATTTGTGAACCAGGGACACCTTTATTAATTCAAGTAAATGATGTTGATACATTTAAGTTTTATGTTTTAGAAGATGATGGCGAAAAAGTAAAATTAATAATGGCAGAAAATTTAGTTAATAATATTGTTTATGCTCCATCAGATAATTTAGACGGTCCAACAGAAGCGTTAACTTATTTAAAGAAAGAAACTGATACTTGGACTAATTTAGAAGAAAGAAATGTTAAGATAAGTGATGAAAATAAAGATAAAGCGTATACTGATATTTATGAAAAATTAAGAGCAACATTACCTAGTTATAATGATGTATATAAATTTAAAAATGAAAAATATTTATATGATAATTTAAATAGTAATTCTGGTTATTGGTTAAGTACAGCTACAAATAAATCATTTTATGCTTGGAGTGTTGTTAATAACGATATAAAAGCAACTGATGTAAGTATTGAAACATTAGGAATTAGACCTGTTATTGAAATTTATAAATAAAAGGAGAAATAAAATGAAAAAAAATGCATTTACATTAATAGAATTATTAGGAGTATTAATATTATTAGCTGTAATAGCTTTAATAACATTTCCAATAATAGATAAAGTATTATCTAATGCGAAAAATGAAGCATATGAAAGACAAAAAGAAAATATAATTGAAGCTGCAAGAATGTATGTAACAACAAATGGCAATTATAGTACAAGCCAAAAACAATTAAATTTTCAAACATTAATAGATGCAGGATTTTTAAAAGAAGGGGAAATATTAGATCCAAGAGATTCTAGTAAAGAAATGCCTGGTTGTGTGATATATAATTGGAGTGAATCTAAAAATCAATATATGTTTGAATATAGTGAAGATTGTACTATTGGGACACCTGCAGAATGTTTTACTTATACAGATACTACATTAGTTGATTCATTTAACATAAATTATGATGCATGTGTAACTTATGTTAATAATTTAAATTGGGGTTTTTCAACTGAAGAAATTGATTTATATTGTAAAGGTGAAAGTGTTGATAGATACAACATGAAAGATGATATAAACAATGGAAACTTAGATATAAATGAGTTAAAATCAAATAATGTAATAACAAATGTAGTTGAAACAAATGGAATAGAAATAACAGGATATGATAATTCTTGTGGAGGAATGGATGTAGTAATACCAAATAATATTGATGGTAAAAAGGTTTTGTCAATAGGAAAAGATTCTTTTTTCAACAAAGAATTAACAAATGTAGTATTTTCAAATAGTATTGTAGTAATTGATGGATATGCTTTTTCGTCTAATAAATTAAAAAAATTAGATTTATCAAATTTAGTTAATATTGAATATATTAGTAATTTTGCATTTATATGTAATGGGCCAATATTTCCTGATAATTTTATTGGTATTAAAGAATATGTCTATAATTATTTTATTTTTAATTGTGAACAATAATCTTATGTATCATTATTGTAAGCTTTTATAATGTTTAATGAATTTAATAATATAATATATTTTATTAAAAAATAAAAAGTATTAATTCAATACTTTTTATTTTAGTCTAAATATGATATAATTTAATAGTTAGGAAGGTTAAATATGAATCAAGATATAATAAAAAATACAAGTATAGAGTTAAATATAAAACCAAAACAAGTTGAAACAGTTTTAGATTTATTAAGTAATGGTAATACAATACCATTTATTGCTAGATATAGAAAAGAAGCAACGGGTGCTTTAGATGAAGAACAAATAAGAAAGATTAATGAGATATATGAATATCAAGTTAATTTATTAAAAAGAAAAGAAGATGTAATTAGATTAATAGATGAAAAAGGATTATTAACTGAAGAATTAAAAAATAGTATATTAAATGCTAGTAAATTAGTGGAAGTTGAAGACTTATATCGTCCATTTAAAGAAAAGAAAAAAACTAAAGCAACTGATGCTATTAATAATGGATTAGAACCATTGGCCAAGATAATTATGTCATTCCCATTAAAAGAAATCGATTATTCTAAATTTATTAACGATAAAGTAAAAAATGTTGATGAAGCGATAATGGGGGCTAAATATATTATTGCTGAATGGATAAGTGATAATGCTAGTTATCGTAAATCAATTAGAAATTATACATTTAGAAATGGTGTAATTGTTACTAAATTAAAAAAAGATGCGGTTGATGAAAATAAAGTATATGAAATGTATTATGATTATCAAGAAAAGGTAAGAGAAATTAAACCACATCGCGTTTTAGCTATCAATCGAGCAGAAAAGGAAAAAGTAATTACAGTTAGTATTGATATTAATAAAGATGAAATAATTAATAATTTAAAATCAAAGATAATTAAAAACAATAAATCTTTAGTAGTTGATATAGTAGTAGATGCGATAAATGATGCTTATAAAAGATTAATAGCTCCTTCGATTGAAAGAGAAATAAGAAGTGATTTAACAGAAAAAGCGGATGAATCAGCTATCGATAATTTTGGCAAAAACTTAGAAAAATTATTATTACAACCACCTATGAAAGATAAGATGGTATTAGGATTAGACCCTGCTTATCGAACAGGTTGTAAGTTAGCTGTTTTATCACCTGTCGGCCAATCATTAGAAATTGCTGTAATTTATCCGCATGAACCAGTAAAAAAATATGATGAAGCAAAAAAAATTGTTTTAGATTTGATTAAAAAATATAATATTGATATTATTGCTATCGGCAATGGTACGGCTTCAAGAGAAAGTGAAGCGTTTATAGCAGATGTAATTAAAGATTGTGACAGAAAAGTTGAATATATAATTGTAAGTGAAGCAGGAGCTAGTGTTTATTCAGCTAGTAAAATTGCGATTGAAGAGTTTCCAAATTTAACTGTTGAAAAAAGAAGTGCTATTAGTATTGGTAGAAGATTACAAGATCCTTTAGCTGAACTAGTTAAAATTGAACCAGAAAGTATAGGTGTTGGTTTATACCAACATGATGTTTCTAATAAAAAATTAACTGAAAGTTTAGATTTTGTTGTTAGTAGTGCAGTTAATAAAGTAGGAGTTAATGTTAATACAGCAAGTCCATCTTTATTTAAATATGTATCAGGAATTACTAAGAAAAATATTGAAAAGATATTAGATTATCGTAATAAAAATAGAATAAAAAATAGATTAGAATTAAAAAAATTATTATCTGATAAAACATATGAACAAGCTATTGGTTTTTTACGAGTTACTGAGGGAACCAATCCGTTAGATGTAACTAGTATCCATCCAGAAAGTTATGATATAACTTTAAAATTATTAGATATGTTACACTTAAATATTAATGATTTAGGAAAATTAAAAATCGATATTGATATTGATGAATATAGTAAGAAATTAAATACTGATATTTATACTTTACAAGATATAGTTGAATCATTACAAAAACCAAATCGTGATCCACGTGATGATATGCCTAAACCTATTTTAAGAAGTGATATATTACATATTGAAGATTTACAAGTTGGTATGAAATTACAAGGAACAGTTAGAAATGTTGTTGATTTTGGTGTATTTATTGATATTGGTTTAAAAAATGATGGCTTAGCCCATATTTCTAAACTAACAAACAAATATATTAAACATCCAATGGAAGTTGTTAATGTTGGTGATATAGTAGATTGTTATGTTGATGATATCAATTTAGAAAAAAATAAAGTTTCTTTATCATTGTTAGAAAGGTAAAATATGAAAAAATTAATTATAATATTTAGTTGTTTTATATTAACTGGTTGTTTTGAAAATAGTGGTTATTTAGTTAAAAGTTGTTATAAAAAAGAAGTGGCTAATACTTTAACAACTATTACTACCTATACTTTCGGATTTAAAAATGATATAATTGAAGACATAAAAATAAGTTACGATAATACTGATACTGATAAAAATACAATATCTTCACTTAAATTATCACTTGAAACACAAAATAATTATTCTTTTGTAAAATATAATGTTTTAGTTAATGATGAAAACCAATATAAAGTAGAATATGATGTACCAATGGATAGTAATGAAGAAATATTAGATAAGTTTAATATAAAAAAAAGTAGAACAGATTTAGTAAAATCTTTAAAAGAACAAGGTTATACTTGTGAGTAGGTGAGATATGAAAAAGTTATTATTGATTTTATTAATATTTTTAGTTGGATGTGGCAATGATATTAATAAATTTAAAAATGAATATGAGAATCAAGAAGGAATAGAAGTTAATATTAGTAAAGATAATAAAGTAAAATATATTAATGCTAAGGAAACTGTTGATATGTTAAAAAATAAAACTGGAATTTTATTTTTTGGTATTGCTAGCGATAATACAACTAGAAGTGTAGTAGAAACATTATTACAAGTTGGTAAAGATAATGATTTAACTATTTATTATTTTGATCCTAATACTGTACCTGATAAAGATAATGATGAAGATTTTGCTAAAATATTAGGCATTTTAGATAGTTATTTACAATCAAATGAAGAAGATGAAAAAGTATTGTCAGTTCCTGATGTTTATTTTATAAAGGATGGTAAAGTTATGGGAAATAAATTTGGAAGTATTATTTCTTATGATGGTGAAGCATTAGATGATGATGAAAAAGAACAATTATATAAAGATTATAATAATTTAGCTAAATTGATAAGGAGTTAATTAATGGAAAAAATTGTTGAAATATTTTTAAGTTTATTTGGAGGATTAACAAATCTTGCTTATGGTAAAGAAATATTGATATTTTTAATATCAATGATGCCTATTTTAGAATTAAGAGGTGGCATTTTAGCTGCTGCTTTATTAAATATGGATCCTAAAAATAGTTTTATTATTTGTTTGTTAGGTAATATTATAGTTATCCCAATTGCGTTATGTTTTTTAGAGTTAATATTTAAAATATTAAGAAAAATTAATTTTTTTGATAAAATTATAACTAAAATTGAAAAGAAATGTTTAAGTAAAAGAGAACAATTAGACAAATATGGATACTTAGGATTACTATTATTTGTTGGAATTCCTTTACCTGGTACTGGCGCTTGGACAGGATGCTTTCTAGCGTCCCTATTAGGTATGAATAAAAAGAAATCTGCCATTGCTGCTATGACTGGTGTATTAATGGCGGGAATTATTATGATGATATTATCATTTGGTATATTAAAAAATGTATTTTAAACATCGATTTATTCGATGTTTTAAAATTACAAAATTGTCATATCAATTTTTATATATTTAGTGTATAATTTAATTAGGTGGAATTATGAAAATATTAATTATCGAAGATGACGCTACTATAAGAAGCGGTTTAAAATATTGTTTAGAATATGAAAATTTTGAAGTTATAGAATCTATTGGTATTGATTGTTTAAATAAATTAGATAATGTTTCGTTAATACTATTAGATATTAATTTACCAGATATAAATGGTTTTGATTTATTTAAGAAAATAAAAGAAATAAAAAATATTCCAATTATATTTTTAACTGCTAATGATTTAGAACCTTCAATAGTTATGGGGTTAGATATGGGAGCAGATGATTATGTGACTAAACCATTTAAAACAAGAGAATTAATATCAAGAATTAAAAATGTTTTAAGAAGAAATAATAATTTTGATGTTATAAATATTAAAAATATAGTAATTGATTTAAAACAGGCTAAAGTATTTAAAAATGGCAAAGATGTTAATTTAACTGCTTTGGAATATAAAATATTATTAACTTTAGCTTTAAATCCTAATCAAGTGTTTACTAGAGAAAAGATTTTAGCTGATATTTGGGATGTTAATGAAGAATATGTTTATGATAATACATTAACCGTTTATATTAAAAGAATAAGAGAAAAAATAGAAGATGATGTAACTAATCCAAAGATTATTAAAACAGTAAGAGGAATTGGTTATAAAATAGGTGATGATAGTGAATAAAAAATATTTTATTATTAATTTTATAGCTATTTTAATTATTATATTATTTTATTTTTTAATTTCTAATATTATAAACAATAGTTATGAACAAAAAATAATCGATAATGATAGTTATTTAATTGGTAATCTGTTATCTAAATATCCTAATTTAGAAGAAGATATTGTATCTAGTTATTTAATTAAAGATAATTATGAGTTAGGCAATAACTTAATAAAAGAATATAATTTAATTAATATTAAAAATAATAATAGTTTTATTTTAATATATTGTTTAATAAGTTCTTTAGTATTATTTATTATTAATTATATATATATTAGAAATATTTATAAAAAAATTAGTAAAATTGATAAATATATGAATAATATTTTAAATGATGATTATTCTATCGATATTAAAGAATATTGTGAAGGTGATATAAGTAATTTAAAAAATGATATATATAAAATGACTGTTAAACTAAAAGAACAAAGTGAATTATTAATTAAAGAGAAAAAGTATTTAGAAGAAACATTACAAGATATATCTCATCAAATAAAAACACCTCTAACTAGTATGTATATGATAAATGATATATTAACTAACGAAAAAGATGAAAATATTAAAAAAGAATTTTTAATAAAAAATAAAAATCAAATAGAGAGAATAGAATGGTTAGTCACTAGTTTACTTAAATTATCAAGATTAGAAAGTGGTACTGTTAAATTAAAAAAAGAAAAAATAGAATTAAATAAATTGATAGATAAAGCTATCGAACCAATTAATGTTTTATTAGAATTAAAAGATATTAAATTAATTAAAAGTATTGAAGATACCAATATTAATATTGATATTAATTGGACAGTTGAGGCATTACTAAATATAATTAAAAATGCTTGTGAACATACTAAAGATAAAATAAAAATAATAGGAAGTACTAATCCTCTTTATACAGAAATAAAAATAATTGATAATGGTGTTGGAATTAATAAAAAAGATATAAAGCATATTTTTGAAAGATTTTATAAAGGAAGTCATAATAAAGAAAGTATTGGTATTGGTCTTAATATGTCTAAAAAAATAATTAATTTGCAAAATGGTATTATCGAAGTGTCTTCTAAAGAAGGTGTTGGTAGTACATTTATAATAAAATTTTATAAAAATAATTTGTGACGAAATTGTAATTAATTTAGTCATTAAATTGTAATAAATATTTAATATAATTATGTTGGAAGGAGAAAAAATATGGAAATATTAAAAGTTGAAAATTTGTGTAAAAATTATGGTAAAGGTGAAACTTTAGTAAAAGCTTTGGATAATGTAAGTTTTTCTGTTGAAAAAGGTGAATTTATTGCTATAGTTGGTAGTAGTGGTAGTGGTAAATCAACTTTATTACATATTTTAGGTGGAGTTGATAGACCAACTAGTGGTAAGGTATATGTAGATGGAGTAGATGTATACGAATTAAATGAAACTAATTTAGCAATTTTCCGTCGTCGTCAAGTAGGATTGATTTATCAATTTTATAATTTAATACCTATATTAAATATTAAAGAAAATATAACTTTACCAATTTTATTAGATAATAAAAAACCAGATGAAAAGTATTTAAATGAATTAATTGAAACACTAGGATTAAGTAATCGTGTAAGTCATTTACCTAATGAATTATCAGGTGGTCAACAACAAAGAGTTAGTATTGGTAGAGCTTTAATGAATAGACCAGCGTTATTATTAGCCGATGAACCAACTGGTAATTTGGATAGTAAAGCAGGTAGAGAAATTATTGAATTATTAAAACTATCTAATCAAAAATATAAGCAAACTATTATCATGATTACTCACGATCATAATTTAGCGTTATGTGCTGATAGAATAATTACTTTAGAAGATGGTAAAATAATAAGCGATGAAAAAAATAATATTTGACAAAATAATTAATTTATAGTAAAATGTATATAGATATGAATTATTTCATATATTAAAAAGAGAGATACATTTAATTTGCGATGTTAAGTGTTTTCTCTTATTAATTAAATTGGGAAAACACCGTTCAAAGAAGAATCGGTGTTTTCATTTAAGATTAGTCCTTATTTTTAAGGACTAGGATTGTGTAAAGAACGACCATAGCAAATGCTAAAATTAGTTGCATTATATATCCTTTCTATAAATTTTTTATTCATAGAATCACCTCCATTTTTAAAATAAATTAAAAACAGAGTAAAACACCTAACTATTAAATATATCTCTAAATTAATTATAAATTAATTCAATGTTAAAGTCAACTATAAATTAATTATTTTACAAATTAATATTGACAGTGATGTTAATTTATAGTAAAATTAATATAGATATGAATTAATTAGTATTATAAAATTAATTCGGTTAGAATTAGTCCTTTCTATAATTTTTAAAACCATAGAAGATCACCTCCATATTAATGATTTTTAATGATAAAAATTATTAATACAATTAATTCATATATCAAAAAAGAGATACATTTAATTTGGTAGATTAAGTGTTTCCTCTATTTATGCTTTTGAGAAGCACCGTTCTTAAGTTGAACGGCGTTTTGTTTTTAATATGACAAAATTGTCACTAAATAAGTCACTTTAAAATAATAATATTTTGTTATAATATTTTAAAGGAGTAATATTATGAAAATATTAAATATTTTGACTATTAAACATTTAAAAGCAAATAAAAAAAGAACTATTTTAACAATCATCGGAATTATGTTAGCTACTTTTTTGATGACTGAATTGGGTTTATTATTTTCTAGTCTTAGAGATAATGGTATTCAATCAGCAATAAAGTACAATGGAGATTACAATGCAAAAATAAATATAAAAAAAGAGGATTTAGATTTTATATCTAAGAATGAGAATGTTTTAGAATATAAATATAAATCTAGTTTAGGTTATTCATTATATGATGAATTACAAAATAAAAAATATCTACAAGTTTTAACGGCATCAAAAATTTATTTAGATGATTTAAAACTAATTGAAGGAAGATTGCCAAATAATGAAAATGAAGTTATTATTTCTAATAATATTAAAACTGAAGGAAATATTAACTTAAATGTTGGCGATACTATTAAATTAAATGTTGGTCAAAGAGAATGTGATGGAAAATTATTAGGTGAAAGTGCTTATGTAGTTGAATATAAATATTTAAGTGATGGTAATTATGAAGTTACAAAAGAAGAACAATTAATAAATGTAGAATATAAAGAATATAAAATAGTTGGAATTGTTGAAAAAGATATATATGAAGACTACTTTAATCCAGGGTATAGTGTATTTACTATTTCTGAACCTATCGATTTATTAAGTGTCTATGTAAGATATAAAAATGTTTTTAAAACATATGAAAATAGTGAATTAATTATAAAAAATTTAAATTATGAAAGTAATTTAAAATATAATGATAGTTTACTTTATTATTATGGAATTGGTGAAGATAATAATTTTATTAAAGGATCAATTGCAATATTATTAATTATTTTAATATTAATTACAGTTGCAAGTGTTATTGTAATTTATAATGCTTTTGCTATATCAGTTACCGAAAGAATAAAACAATTTGGGTTATTTTCAAGTATCGGTGCTACTAAAAAACAATTAAGATATACAATATTTTTTGAAGTTTTTGTAGTAGGTATTATTGGTATTGTATTAGGATTAATTTTATCTTTTATTGGTATTAATATTATTTTATCAGTTATTAATAAATTATTAGTTAATAGTTTATCTATTCCATTAGAATTATCAATATATCCTTTATATATGTTGATTTCTCTTATTTTTATTATTTTAACTATTGCATTAGCAGCTTATTATCCTTCTAAAAAAGCTAACAAAGTAAGTCCAATTGAAGCGATTAGATTAAATAATGAAATTAAAATTAAAAAAATTAAAACTCCTAAATTAATTCAAAAATTAGGTATTGAAGCAGAGATTGCTTACAAAAATATGAAAAGAAATAAGAAAAAATATAATATAACTATTTTATCTTTATTTTTAAGTATTGTTTTATATGTTTCATTTAGTTCGTTTTTAAACTATACAATTGAATCTAGTAAAGATGCTATGGATATTCCAAGTTATGATTATTTTGTTAGATTATCTGGTAAAGATAAAAATAAAATAGATAAAATTATTAATCAAGTTTTAAATGTTGAGGGAGTAAAGCAGAATAGTTTAATTGAATTAAAAACATTAGAATCTGATTTTAATCTAGATTATTATACTGATGAAGTAATAAACGAATTTATGATTAGTAGTGGTAAACAAAATGCATATTTATATTTGTTAGATGATAAAACATATGAACAAATAAAAAAACAATTTAATATTAAAGATAGACCCATTTTGTTAAATTATTTAGATGAAGAGGGATGGATAAATAAAGATATCAAAGGCTTTAATTTATATAAAGATATTAGTAGTTTAAATATATATGATGATAATAATAATTTTGTTTTAGATGATATTTATCTAGCAAATATTAAAGTTGAAAATATAGAGTCTTGGATTTATACATATACTTTAATTGTTGATGAGGAAACATTTAATAAAATAAATACTGATGAATATATTGTAAAATTAACTTTAAATGGCGATAATTTTACTAAAGTCGATGAATTATTACATCAAGATATTTTAGATGTTAGTATTAGTACTGATAATATTAAACAAACGATGCAGGAACAATACAATACTTTATTAGCATATAAAATAATATTATATGGTTTTGTTATTTTGATAACTTTAATCGGTGTTATTAGTGTTATTAATACAATTAATATGAGTGTTACTTTAAGAAAACAAGAATTTGCTATGTTAAGAAGCGTTGGATTAACACCTTCTGGATTTAATAAAATGATTATATTTGAATGTTTATTATTTGGATTAAAATCATTAATATATGGTATATCGGTATCGTTAATTATAACTTATTTATTTCATTTATCTTTTAATAAAATGGCAAAAACTAGTTTAATAATACCATATACAAGTATAATAATTGCAATATTAGGCATATTTATAATAGTATTAATGACGATGTGGTATGCTACTAAAAAAATAAAAAAAGAAAACATTTTAGATATAATTAGAAAAGAAAGTATTTGACAAAATAATTAATCTATAGTAAAATGTATATAGATATGAATTGTTTCATATATTAAAAAAAGAGATACATTTAATTTCCGATGTTAAGTGTTTTCTCTATTTGTTTGGGTAAAGAAAACACCGTTCAAAGATGAATCGGTGTTTTCATTTAAGATTAGTCCTTATTTTTAAGGACTAGAATTGTATAAAGAACAATCATAGCAAATGCTACAATTAATTGCATTAGTAATCCTTTCTATAGTATTAGATCCCATAGAACATCACCTCCATTCTTAAAATAATTTAAAAATAGAGTAAAACACCTAACTTAATTAAATATACCTCAATATTAATTATAAATTAATTTAATGCAGAAGTCAACTATAAATTAATTGTTGACAAAGTAATTAATTTATAGTAAAATGTATATAGATATGAATTGTTTCATATATTAAAAAAAGAGATACATTTAATTTCCGATGTTAAGTGTTTTCTCTATTTGTTTGGGTAAAGAAAACACCGTTCAAAGATGAATCGGTGTTTTCATTTAAGATTAGTCCTTATTTTTAAGGACTAGAATTGTATAAAGAACAATCATAGCAAATGCTACAATTAATTGCATTAGTAATCCTTTCTATAGTATTAGATCCCATAGAACATCACCTCCATTCTTAAAATAATTTAAAAATAGAGTAAAACACCTAACTTAATTAAATATACCTCAATATTAATTATAAATTAATTTAATATAAAAGTCAATTATAAATTAACTTAATATGACAAAATTGTCACGATATTAGTCATTTAATTGTAATAATAATTTAATACAATTATTATGGAGGGAGAAATAATATGAAAATATTAAATAATTTAACAATAAAACATTTAAAAGCAAATAAAAAAAGAACTATTGTAACAATAATAGGAATTATTTTATCAACTGCTTTAATGGTTGGAATTGGCTTATTATTTTCAACAGTAAGAGATAATTCAGTTAAAATGATTATTGAAAATAATGGTAGTCATCATGCAATAATTGAAGTTGAAAAATCTAAATTAGATTTCATATCCAAAAATGATAATGTATCAAAATATAAATATAAATCTAGTTTAGGGTATTCATTATATGAGGGGATTACAAATGAATATAAACCTTATATTAATGTTTTAACTGCATCTAAAGAATATTTAGAAGACTTAAAATTAATTGAAGGAAGATTACCAAATAATGAAAATGAAATTATTATATCTGAACATTTAGAAACTAATGGAGAAGTAAATTTAAATGTTGGAGATAAAATAAAATTAAATATTGGTAAAAGGGTAGATGAAAATAATACTTTATTAGAAGATACACCAATAGCATTATACTATGATGAAGAAAAAGAAGAATTTATTAAAGAGGAACATTTAGTTGATACTAAAGAGAAAGAATATACTATTGTTGGTATTATAAAAAGAGATATATTAGAAAAATATGAAGATCCTGGTTATAGTGCATTTACTGTTACTGAGCCAAGTGAAATACTAACAGTTTATATTAATTATAAAAATGTTAAAGATACATATAAAAATAGTGAAATTATTGCTCAAAATTTAGGTTATAAATCAGTTTCAGAAGATTATGCTTATTATGAACAAGTAAGTTACAATGATAATTTATTAGCACTTTCAGGAGTATCTAATTACACTAATATGTTGGATTCAATGGCTTATATAATAATTATAATTTTATCTTTGGTATCCATTGCTTGTATAATTGTTATTTATAATTCCTTTGCTATTTCAGTAATGGAAAGAAAAAAACAATTTGGTTTATTTTCAAGTATTGGCGCAACTAGAAAACAATTAAGACATACTGTATTTTTTGAAGCATTCATAGTTGGTATAATTGGTATACCATTAGGTGTTGCTTCAGCTTATTTAGGTATTGGAATAGTCTTAATGATTGTTAATAAATTATTACCTAATATATTTGATTTTCCACTTGCTTTAGCAACTTATCCTTTATTTGTTATTATACCAATAATATTTATGATAATAACAATATTAGTATCAGCATTTTTACCTGCTAAAAGAGCTAGTAAAGTAAGTCCTATTGAAGCTATTAGATTAAATGATGATATTAAAATAAAATCTAAAAAATTAAAAACACCTAAAATTGTTAAATTATTTGGTGTTGAAGGCGAAATAGCTTATAAAAATATGAAGAGAAACAAGAAAAAATATCGTATAACTATTATTTCATTATTTATAAGTATTGTATTATTTGTATCATTTAGTAGTTTATTAAAATATGGAGTAACAAGTGCTTATGATTTTACTGAACTACCACAATATGAATATGCTGCTAGTTTTTCTGGTAATAATAAAGAAAGTATAGATTCTATTATTAATCAAGTTTTAAAAGTAGACGGTATTAAAAAATATAGTATAATAAAAGAACTTAATTTTGCTGTAGAAATGAATGAAAAATATTTTACTAAAGAGATTTTAGAAAATTATTCATTTGAACATCAAGAAAATATTGGTGTAAATCTTTTATGTTTAGATGATAAATCTTATGAAGAATATAAAAAACAAATTGGTTTAAATTCAAATCGTCCTATTTTATTAAATGTTTATAAAAATATAGATTATACTTCTAATTCAAGAAAACAAGTAAAAATGACTATGTTTAATGAAATAAAATCATTAGAGTTTAATATTTCTGAAAATGAAAAATATAAATTAGAAAATATATATATGACAGATATATTACCATTTGGAATAGAAAATACTAATATGTTTTCATTTATGTTTATAATAGATAAAGATACATATAATAAGGTAAAAGATGATAATAATTTTGTATCAATGTATTTATTAGCTGATAATTATGATGAATTTGATAAATTATTAGATAAAGAAAGTAAACAAAATGTTATTCCTGATGATGTTAATGTATATACTGTTAATATTAAAAAAGAATTGCAATTATTATCTAATATAGTTATTGTTATTAAATTATTATTATATGGTTTTATTAGTTTAGTAACTTTAATAGGAGTAACTAGTGTAATAAATACTATTAATACTAGTATTGCTTTAAGAAAAAAAGAATTTGCAGTATTAAGAAGTATAGGTTTGACTCCTAAAGGATTTAATAAAATGATGTTATTTGAATGTTTATTCTTTGGTTTAAAATCATTATTATATGGTTTACCAGTATCATTTATAATTATTTATTTATTCCATTTATCATTTAATGGTATAGTAACATTTGATAGTATGTTAATACCATATGGTAGTATATTAATAGCTATATTTGGTGTATTTATTATAGTATTAATAAGTATGTGGTATGCTACTATAAGAATTAAAAAAGAAAATATTTTAGAAGCAATAAGAGAAGAAAATATATAAAAATTTTCTTCTTTTTTGTAAAATTTTTTAAAAAACTTTCCGAGCGCGCGTAAATTAATACTTGAAATTAATAAAAAAATATTGTATAATTTATTCATGATAGGAGATATGATTATGGGAAATTTAAAAAAATGTAAGGAATTTGGTTTTACGCTAATAGAATTATTAGCAGTAATAATAATATTAGCTATAGTAGCCCTTATCGCTACACCTATAATATTAGATGTAGTAGAGGATGCAAGAATATCAGCAGGTAGGTCTGAAGCACAAATGATATTAGGGGGAATAAATAACTATTGTGCAACCGAGGATGTAAAATATCAATTAGATAATAGTTATACAAAAATATGTACATCAGATATGGATGTTGATGATGTACCAACAATGGTTAATTTAGGTAATTCTACAATAGAAAGTATCAAATATAATGGAACTAAATTAACTGAATTAGTAATAAAAAGTAATAATCATAAATTTACATTATGTGCAAATAATCAATTTGCAATGGATAATGAAGAATGTGATGCAGTAGCAGTAATAACAACAGGACCTATTAAAGATGTTGTATTATCTAATTTTCCATATTTAGCAACAAATGGCAATGGTTGTGTAACACCAACAGCTAATAATTATAGTTATATGGGAGGATGTTATTTAAAAGGTAGTAGTCAATCTGGAAAAGATATATTTATTGCAGGTTTAAATGGTGCTCCTGGGTTGGATTCAATAGATATAATAAATCAAAAGTTTTTTGATAGTGATGGAAATTTTATAGTAGAAAATTTTGAAAATTGGGCTTTAACAGATGGCGGTATATCAGAAGATGATTTATCAAGTGCAGGTGTAGATACAGTATTTGAATTAATTTATCAAACAACACCAGAAGAGTTATTTGCACAAGAGGCAACAGTAACTAACAATTCATTATGGTATTCTGGATTTTTATGGCGAATAATGGGAATAAATGCAGATGGAACAGTAAGATTAATAACCGATGAAAATGTAACAACAATACCTTGGGGAGCAAGTAATACTGCTCAAAATTGGGATGGAAGTTATGCTAAAGATTGGTTAAATAATTATTTTTATTCCAGATTAAAAGGAAATAATATCATAGAAGAAGAAACTTGGTGTAGTGAAACAACTACTAGTAATTCAAGTGCAAGAACTACTTGTGCAAGTAATTTATCAACTGAAAAATCAAAAGTAGGCTTAATGACACTAGATGAATATAATCTAGCTGGTGGTAATAGTTCTTATTTAAATATAGGGCAAGTGCAACGGACAATGACGCCTTGTAGTGGTTCTCGCGCTTGGAGCGTGCTCACCGATGGTAGTGCCAACTACACTGATGTGTCCTACACGAATGGGCTTCGTGCAGTTATAAATGTCAACTCTAATGTCACCATTACCGGAGGTAATGGTACTCTAGGAGCAACTTGGAGCAGTCAATCCGGGCCATATATTTTAAACGAAGATAAAAATGTGGAAGTAACAGGAAAATTAAATGAAAAAACAATAAGTGGCGAATATGTATTGTTTGCTGGAAGAAAATATCGTGTAGTAGATAAAGATAGTACTGGCAATACAAAATTAATACTAGATGGATACTATGAGGAGATATCTGGAACAATATATAATATGTCATATGGTTCAAATAATACATTTTCAACAACAACAGGAATAGGACAAAAATTAAATGGAGATGTATTAAATTGGCTAACAAATAATAGTGAAACAGAAAAATCAAAATTAGTAAGTAACTATACTTGGTATCAAAATAATTTTGATTATGGACAAAATTATACAATATCATTGAATGAAGAAAATCCAACAAGAAGTATACAAGCAACAGTTGGATTAATAAGAGTAGGAGAAATGTTATCAAGTCAAAGCAGTAGTATATTGACTAATGGATATAATGGTACAAGTAGTTATAATAATGCAAAAAGTTATTGGACAATGACACCATATACAAGTAGTTCTGGCGCTTGGGGCGTGTACTACACTGGTTACGCCAACAGCAGGGATGTGTCCGACACGATTGGGCTTCGTGCAGTTATAGTTGTTAACTCTGATGTCACCATTACCGGAGGTAATGGTACTTGGTCAAGTCCATATGAAATATAAAAAGAAGATATGAAAAAAATAAGTACAAACGAAGCAATACACACCTTGCCGAAGAAATGGGCAAGGTGAGGCAACAGGTTTGGGTGTAAGAATATACGTAGTTCTAACGCTTGGAACGTGAACAACAATGGTAATGCCAACAACAATGATGTGTCCAACACGAATGGGCTTCGTGCAGATTCCTTCTAAACTTAATTTATATGATTAAGGTTGTATAAAACAAGAATTAGGAAACAATTCTTATTCCCTAGGTATAAAACCTAAAAATATTGGTGATAAGCAACTGTTTAAAAGTGGTTTAGTAGAGTAAAATCGAAAAATCGCTTTTTCTTTGTATTTTTTTTGAATAAATGCTTGACAACGTGTGTGTGTGTGTGTGTGATAATATTATTTAGGGTGATAAGGTGAGATTAGTGAATATAAGAAATGAATTAAAAGAAGAGTATAAAGATGTAGTTATATTTATGAAATATGGTAATTTTTATAGGGTATTTGATGATGATTGTTATATTATAGGTGGATTATTAGGTTATAAAATATATGACGATAATAAAGTGGGTTTTGCTATTTCAGAATTTGAAAAGGTAAAAGAAATATTAGATTATAATAATATTAGTTATATATTTTATAATAAATGTGAAAGTATAAAAGAATTAAATAGTTATGATTTAATATTAAATTATTATAAAAATTATTTTTATAAAAAGGAATTAATTAATATATTATTTGATTATGATATTGTAGTTGAATTAGAAAAAATATTAAATTTAATTAATCGAGATAAATTAAATAAGTTAAGGGAAAAGTATGAAAGATAAAAAATATAGTGAATTATTAGTTATTAGTAATATTAAAAAGACAGTTATATATTTTGATAACATTTTGATTAATTTTCCTAAAAAAAATTATATTTTAAAAGATAAGATTGAATTAATTTTATATGATTTATTAGAAGATATTTATATGGCTAATTATTTATTTAAGAATGAAAGAATAAATAAATTATTTATATGTTTAACTAAAATTAAAATGTTAGATTTTTATATTAATATTTGTTTTAAAAAGAAGATCATTAGTTATAAGAAGTTTATTAATATATGTAGTATTTTAAATAACATTGTTAAGTTAATATATGGGTTTATTAATTATGAAAAGAGTAGGTAATATTTATAGTAATTTATATGATTTAAATCATATAATTAGTGTTTATAATAGAATAAAATGTAATACTAAAAATAAATATAGAATAGAACAGTTTGATGATTATTTTTGTATTAATATTGTTAATATATATAATGTTTTAAAATATAACAAATATGAAGTTGGTAAATATAATTTATTTATAATATATGAACCTAAACAAAGGTTAATATTGAATCAAGATTTATTTAATAAAATAGTTAATCATTTAGTTGGTAATGAGTTAATAAATGTTTTAGAAAAAAGTTTAATTGATAGTAATGTAGCTGTTAGAATTAATAAAGGTACTAGTTATGGTATTAAGTTAGTTAAAAAATATATTAATGAATTAAATAATTATTATTGTTTAAAGATTGATATTAAAAAATATTTTTATAGTATTAATCACAATATTTTGAAAGATTTATTAAGTAAAAAAATAAAGGATAAATTATTTTTAGATGTTTTATATAAAATAATTGATAGTAGTGATGAAGATTATATATTGGAATATGCAAGAAAGCATAATATTATTTTAAAAAAAGGTTATGGATTACCTATTGGTAATTTAACTAGTCAGATATTAGGAATATTTTATCTGAATAATTTAGATTATTATATTAAAGAAAAATTAAAAATAAAGTATTATATTAGATATATGGATGATATGGTATTATTTCACAAGGATAAAGAGTATTTAAAGGATTGTTTAGATAAAATTATTATTTACTTAAAAAAATACTATTTAGAATTAAATAATAAAACAATTATAACTAAAAATAGTTTATGTTTTCTAGGTTATCGGTTTTATAATAAAAATATTAAAATATTAAGTAAAAATAGAAGAAGAATATATAAAAAATTAAGAATATTAAAATATAAAGATTATCATAAATATATCAAATCATTAAGTAGTTATTATGGTTATTTTAAAATTCAAAAGTATTAATTGATTATTAGATAAAAATATTATATAATATTATTACTTGAGGTGATGATATGAAAGAAATACAAACTGAAAAAGGATTATTAAAAATAACTAGAAATTTAAGTGCGTTTGCTACTTCATCATTTGTTTTAATGAGTGCTGGTATTGCAAGTGGAACTTTAACTTCACAAGAACCTACTGTAAGATATTTTGCTGGAGCATTGATGATTGGTAATGCTTTGATATCTGGTAAAATGACTTATGATGCTAATAAACAATTAAAAAAACTAAAGTAATCTTTAGTTTTTTGTATCCATTAATTTTTTAGTGCATAGTCTTAATAATATAAGTAATATTATAATAGGTGATAAAATAATAAATAAAATAGTTGAGATAGTTAAACCAATTCCAACAATACTTAAATTTTTCAAATTATCGCCTCTTTTCTGTAAAGAATTATACCACATAATAATAGTATTGACAAGTTTTGAAAATGTGATACAATATATTTAATATTTGTTTGAAAGAGTATATATATTAATTAAATAGAGAGCTAATGGTTGGTGAAAATTAGTTAAGAAATATATAGAAAGACATCAAACTAAAAAATAATCGGTTAATCCCGTTAAAGATTTAAGAGCATAGAATTCTATGAAATAAGGTGGTACCGCGAATTAAATTCGTCCTTATATTTATAGAATTTTTTTAATTAAGGAGGAATTATGAAAATAAATAATAATACACAATTTAATATCAATAATGTAGGAGAAATAGTAACTTTACATGGTTGGGTAGCTAAAAAAAGAAATTTAGGTGGCTTAATTTTTATCGATTTAAGAGATAGAAGTGGTATTATTCAATTAGTTGTTAAACCTGATAATAAATTTTATGATTTAGCTGAATCTTTAAGAAATGAATATGTTATTAAAGTAGTTGGAGAAATAACAGAAAGAGAAAGTAAAAATAAAAATTTATTAACTGGTGACATTGAAGTAATCATTGATGAATTAGAAGTATTAAATACTAGTATTGATTTACCTTTTAATTTAAATGATACTACTGCTTTAGAAGATACAAGATTAAAATATAGATATTTAGATTTAAGAAGATCAGAAATAAAAGAAAAATTAGAAGCAAGACATAAAATTACTTTTGCAATTAGAGAGTATTTAAATAAATTAAATTTTTTAGAAATAGAAACACCTATTTTATGTAAAAGTACACCAGAAGGAGCAAGAGATTATTTAGTTCCATCTAGAATATTTAATGGTAAGTTTTATGCTTTACCACAATCACCACAAATATTTAAACAATTATTAATGGTTGGAGGTATGGAAAGATATTTTCAAATTGCTAAATGTTTTAGAGATGAAGATTTAAGAGCAGATAGGCAACCAGAATTTACGCAAGTAGATATGGAAATGAGTTTTGTAACTGAAGATGATGTTATGAATTTGACAGAAGGTTTGATAGCTTATATTTTCAAGCAAGTAAAAAATATTGATATTAAATTACCTTTAAGAAGAATGAAATATGATGATGCAATAGAGTATTATGGTTCTGATAAACCTGATTTAAGATTCGATATGAAGATTAATGATATAACTGATATTTTTAAAAATACTGAGTTTAGTATATTTAAGGATGTAATTAATAATAATGGTATTATCAATTGCTTAGTTATTAAAAATAGTGCTGATAAGTTTTCAAGAAAAGATATAGATAAATTAACTGATTTTGTTAAAACATATAAGGCAAAAGGATTAGCTTATTTAAAAATAGATAATGAAATTACTGGTAGTATTGCAAAAGTTATTACTGAGCAAGAATTAAATGATTTAAAATCTAAATTAAATTTGGAAAATAATGATTTAGTTTTAATAATATCAGATAAAAAATCTATTGTTAAGCAAGCATTAGGAGCTTTAAGATTAAACTTAGGTAAAAAATTAAACTTGATAAGTGATAATTATGAATTGTTATGGGTTGTCGATTTTCCATCTTTTGAATATAGCGAAGAAGAAAATAGATATGTAGCTTGTCATCATCCCTTTACAGCACCAAAAGATAGTGACATAGATAAATTATTAACTAATAAAGCTAATTGCTATTCTAAAGCATATGATATTGTTATTAATGGTTATGAAGCAGGTGGAGGATCTATTAGAATTCATAATCAAGATGTTCAAAAGAAAATGTTTGAAGCATTAGAATTAACTGAAGAACAAATTAAAGAAAAATTTGGCTTCTTTGTTGAAGCATTGAAATATGGTACACCTCCACATGGTGGTTTAGCTTTAGGATTAGATAGATTAACTATGTTACTTACTGATACAGAAAATATAAGAGATGTTATCGCTTTTCCTAAAACAGCTAGTGCATCTGATTTAATGAGTGAATGCCCTAATGTAGTAGATGAAAAACAATTAAAAGAATTAGGAATAAAAATCGAAAATTGCTAAAAAAGCAATTTTTTTTATAAATTTTGTAGGAAATCTTCTTACTTTTGTCGTATATAACTAGTAGGAGGTGATTGGTATATCAAAATTTTATACAGCAAAGTATGAACCAATTTTTATGAGAGCAGTAGTTAAACCAAACATTTTAAAACCATTATTGGAGTATATTTTAGAAAAAGAAATAATAGAATTACAAA
>CAMLWC010000013.1 GCA_946488855.1 uncultured Mycoplasmatota bacterium | reverse complement strand
CCACAAAAAATAACTGCATAAGTTTTCAACTTACACAGTTATTCTTACACGGTCAGTTAATTATATATATTTTTTATTTGTTTGTCAACAAAAAAAGAAAATATAGTATTCTCTTAATTATCTAAATAATCTCTTAATTTGCGTGATCTAGATGGATGTCTTAATTTTCTTAGTGCTTTTGCCTCAATTTGTCTTATTCTCTCACGAGTAACTCCAAATAGTTGTCCTACTTCCTCTAATGTTCTTGCTTTACCATCTTCTAAACCAAATCTTAATCTAATTACTTTTTCTTCTCTTTCTGTTAAAGTTAACAAAATATCACTAATTTCATCTTTTAACATTTCATTAGTTGCATATTCTTCAGGACTCATGTTATGTTCATCTTTGATAAAATCTCCCAAATGAGAATCATCTTCTTCACCAATTGGAGTTTCTAAGCTAACTGGTTCTTGACTTATTTTATAAATTTCTCTTATTTTATCAACTGATGTATTCATTTTCTTAGCTAATTCTTCTTCAGATGGTTCTCTATTTAACTCTAAAGTTAATTGTCTTTGAATACGTGCTAATTTATTTATTGTTTCTACCATATGAACTGGAACACGAATAGTTCTTGCTTGATCAGCTATAGCACGAGTTATAGCTTGTCTAATCCACCAAGTAGCATATGTTGAAAATTTATATCCCTTAGAAACATCAAATTTTTCAACTGCTTTCATTAGCCCAATATTACCTTCTTGAATCAAATCCAAAAATAGCATTCCTCTACCAACATATCTTTTAGCAATACTTACAACTAATCTTAAATTAGCTTCTGCTAAAATTCTTTTAGCTTCTTCATCATTTTGTAATATTCTATCAGCTAATTCTAATTCTTCTTCATTAGTTAATAATTTAATTTGTCCAATTTCTTTTAAATACATTCTAACAGGATCATTAATATTTAAATCTTTAGTCAATGTATTATCATCTAATAATATTTTTTCAGAACCACCTTCTGTTTCTTCTTCAGATACAATCGGAATATTATTTTCGTTAAATACATTATATAAATCATCCAATGAATCAGCATCTAAATCCAATCCTTTTAAAGCTGCTGCTAAATTTTCATATGTAATATACCCTTGTTCTTTCCCTAATTTTACTAATTCTTCTTTTCGTTCTGTAAACGATTTAATTTCATTAAACATTTTTTTCTCTCCTCTTTTTTAACTCTAAAATTCTTTCCCCTAATTCAACTTTTTTTATGAAATCAGTTTCTTCTCTTTGTAATTTTTCTAACCGATTCATCTCATCATCAATATTTTTTTCTTCGATAGCATCAAAATAATCTATTATTAAATTATTATTATAATTTTCTTTTAGATTTAATGATTCTATTTTACCAACTACTGGGATTAAATCTTCATCTAAATCTGATAAAAATTCTGCTTCATTTATATAGTTATTATTTTTATAAAAATAACTTATTTCATGAGCTAACATCCGATATTCTTTAGTTGGAAAATAGATTGTCCTATTATCAAACATTTTAATAACATCTGCACTTCTTAACATATAAAACAATAATCCCAATTGTGCCATATCATATTTATTAGTTTGAACAATTTTAGGCTTATTTATTTTAATAGTTTCTTTTTTTACTAATTTATCTTTTAAAAATTCTATATCTAAATCTATTTCTTTACTTAATTTTTTTAATGTTATTTCTCTTAATATATCATCATCAATAGCATTAAGTTGCTCAATTACTTCTTTCGCATATTTTGCTTTATCAACTGTTTGTGTTAAATCTTTGTTATTTTTTAGATAATTTAATTTAAAATCCATAACACTTATTGGATTATTTATTTTTTCTATAAATTTATCTTTTCCATATTTTAAAATATATTCATCAGGATCCAAATTATCTTCTAATCTAACAATTTTAGGTATTATATTATATTCTAATAATAAATCACTACAAGCACTTGTAGCTTTAGCTCCTGCTTTATCACCATCGAAACAAATTATAATATTACTTGCTAACCTTCTAATTATATTAGCATGTTCTTTTGTAAAAGCAGTTCCTAATGTAGCTACAACATTTTTAACACCAACACTATGAGCTCTAATAACATCCATAAATCCTTCCATTATAATAACGGTATTTTTCATCCGACATTCATTTTTTGCTCTAGCATAATTATAAACAAACTCACCTTTTTTAAATAAAACATGTTCCTTGCTATTTACATATTTAGGTGCGTCAATATTAGTATATATTCTCCCACTATAGCCAATTACTTTATTATTTATATCATGTAAAGGAAACATAATTCTATCATAAAAGAAATCATGAAATCCTCTTTCATCTTTAACAATTAAGCCACTATCAATCAAATCTTTTTCTTTAAATCCTTTTTTTTCTAATAAATTAGATAATGCTTTACTATTTTTAATAGCTAGTCCAATTTCAAATTCTTTAATTAATTCATCATTTATTTTCCTTTTATATAAATATTCTTTAGCTTCTTTACCAAATTGTGTATTAATATTATTTAAATAAAATTTTTGACCAATATCATAAATTTTATATATATCATTATTTTTAATTGTTTTAGTATTTTTAGTATCAATTGCAACATTAATACCAGCCATATCAGCTACCATTTTTACTGCTTCGATAAAAGATAAATGTTCATATTCTTTAATAAAGTTGAAAACATTACCAGCAGTATGACAAGAAAAACAAGAAAATATTTGTTTATCAGGAGAAACACTTAAAGATGGATCACTATCTTCATGAAAAGGACATACACCAAAATAATTTTTTCCTTTTTTTGTTAGTGGAATATATTTTGATACAACATCAACTATATCAACACTATTTCTTATTTCATTAATTTGTTCTTGTGATAATGTTTTCATATTTATCTTCCCCTATTTATTAATATACGACAAAAACTAACAATTTCCTTTTTTTTTACATATTTTTTTTGATTTTTTTCATATTATTTAATAAGGAGTGAGCGAAATGAGCTTAAAATCAATTAAAATCATTGGATTTTTTGTTATATTTTTCTTATGTTTCCCTTTCCATTTTTTATATGATTGGTTACCAAATTCACTATTTAGTATATTCTTTCCAGTAAACGAAAGTATTTGGGAACATATGAAATTAATTTATACATCTTATATTTTTTACGGAATAATTGATTATTTTATACTTAAAAAAAATAAAATAAATTTTAATAACTTTTTAATCCAATTATTTTTAATACCAATCATAGGAATTATTATTTATTTAATAATATTCATTCCTATTTACAAAATGATTGGCGAAAATATGTTTATAAGCATAGGCCTATTAGCAATAATTATCTTAATTGAACAAATATTAAGTTACTTTATATTACAATATAAAGAAATAAAATATCAAAATATTATAGGAATTACTGGAATCATTTTAGTCTATATTATATTTGGTTATTTAACTTATAAGCCAATTGAAAATTATATATTTTATGATACAGTTAAAGATAAATATGGTATTAATATATACGTAAAATGATAAAAATAAAAAGTCATAATTTTTTAATTATGACTTTTACTTAAATTAAAAAGGAATTTAATCCTTTTTTATTTTGGAGAGTTCTCCATCTATATTAAACGCTAACAGCCATTAGCGTACTCATTAGAACAAGCATAGATATTTTATTCTTATAGAATCATATCCATACTTGTTTGTTAGGTGTTAACGTAATTAGTTTATAATATATCATATTTTTATTATATTCATATTATTTAAATTATATACAACATTTTATATATTAACCATTAATAATGTATTCATATTACAAAAAAATGTGTACGTTATTTACCTATTTTTATTAATCATATAAATTATTATATTAATTTATATTCTTTTGCAATTATCCTTTTATCACTACAATATTCCATAATAAAACAATTACCTTTTTTACATATTATTATACCTATTGTTTTGTCTTGATTTATTTTCTTTAAATTACCATCAATATAATTCATATATACTTCTATTTGCCCTATATATTCTTTTTTTAATTCAGTTGTTTTTAATTCAACTACGACGTAACAATTAAATTCTATATTATATAAAAGTAAATCAATATAATTATATCTATTACCTATTTTTATTTTATATTCATTTGCTATATAACTAAAATTGTTGCCTAATTCTAATAAAAAATTATCTATATCTTCTAATATTAATTGTTTTAATATTTTTTCAGACATTTCAAAATAATTATAACTATTTTTAATCAATATAGGATTTTTAATTAAATCTTTTACACTTAATTTATTAGTATTAATTATATTATTTTTAACACTATCTGGTAATCTTTCATATTCTTGATTTTTTATTTTTTGCCTTAATTGTCTTATTGATAAATTTTGTTCTTCTATTATTTTAATGTAATATCTAATTTTATTTAAATTATTAATTGATAATAATTCAACATAATGACTATATGATAATTTTGGCGACACTGTCGCCATTTTTTCTATTAAATTATAAAATTTCCTCATCTTATTCAAAGATGAAACATCATATTTTACATTTAATTCTCTAGTCAATTTTATAGAATATTCTCTAATTACACCTTCACCATAATGTTTTCCTGCTAAAGATAATAATTTACCTACATTATAATATGTATCTAAATCGCTTTTGTTTTTACTATAATCTTTAACCTTTTTATATATTTCATTGTTTATTAAATTTGTTTTAATTTCATTATAATAATTCAATTTTGCCTCCTTTTATTGTAAACATTTATTAATTTTTATTTCATTTTCTAGTTTAAATCTAACACTACCACAAATATCAGTTCTATAAATAATACTATTATTTAAGTTATCTAAAACTTCAATATCGGGGTGACCATACCAATTGTTTTTACCAACCGATATAACTGAATATTTAGGATTAATTTTATTTATAAAATTTTCACTACTGCTCGTTTTACTACCATGATGTCCTACTTTCAAAATATCAATATTACTTAAATTATAATTATTTAATATATTATTTTCTACCTTTATTCCAGCATCACCCATTAATAATGATTTAATACCATTTATTTCAAAATAAATTACACTTGAATTGTCATTTTCATCTGTATATATATTCTTATTTAAAAAATGTAATTGATTATTATATATATTTAATTGTTTTAAATCTTTAAAATAATTATTTTTTTTAATTTTTAATAATTCAATTAAATTAAGTTCTAACTCATTATAATCATTATGATTAAATATAACATTATCTACTTTAAAATCATTAACCAAATTAATTGTTTCGCCCATATGATCATAATCTCCGTGTGGTAATTGTCAAAAAGTAAGTCGAATTTAAAACAAAAAAAGAACTATCATAATTGATAATTCTTATTAAATTAAACTATTTTCATCAATTAATGGAACAATATCTATTGCTGGTTCTTCATATGGATGAACTTTTCTAAGTTCAGCGATTACATGTTTTGCCTTTTGTATATCACATATAACTTCTAGTTTATCTTCTTCAACATATTCTAATTTATTATTTTCACCAATATAAGGTTTAGCGTTATCATTTGGTATAAATGTTCCTAATGACTTAACACAAGTAGAACAATAACTATATTCACCAATTATTCCTGCACCAGCATTACAAACAGCATTTCTTACTTCTTGAGTATTTTCTGTAGGTACCGTAACAAAAATTTTAACTTTATTAACTTCAATATTCATAGTATTCATCTCCTATAAATATTATATCACAACTTATTGTTAGTTAATTTATTTCTTCTATCTTTTTCTAATTCTTTTAAACTTTTCTCAGGTGTTAATAAATCTTCTGGCATAGTACCACCTAATCTTTTAATGCTATTTCTTACTTCCTTACCTACTTCATAATGAACAGAATTTGCAGTATATTCATTATCTACGTTATCTCTTTTTAATTTAGCGTCTGTTTGAGCTATTCTAAATATATTATCTGCAAGTTCTTCACTACCCATATTATCTAATATATCTTCTCTATATCTTAATTTTTTCCTTTTAAATATATCATCAGCAGTTTCACCATTATATAATCCTTTATATCCCGCATTATGAAATCTAGCTAAATCTTTTACTCCACTATTAACAGCTGTTTTATTTAAATTAAAATTACCTTTTCTTGCTTGATTCCTTCTATATAATCTTTTCTCATCTTCAGATAGTTCGTTATACTCTTTTTCACTTAATTCTTGTTTCCTTGTTTGTATAGCAAAGTAAGTCTGAGCTAGTGCTATTACTTCTTTTCTAGAATCACCATTTTGTGCAATTAGGTAACAAGCATATCTTGAAAGTTTATAATCAATTATTTTTTTCATCGCATTATTAGGCATTTCTAACGTTTTCCTGACATCAGGAAAATGTTCTTTATAATTAATACTACTGTTTTGACAAGCGACAATTGCCTTTTCTATTACTTTATTAAAATTTTCCCATTTACTATATCCAAGTACTGACATCAATTCTCTTCCATACCAGTATTCATTACCAATCTCATCAATATGTTTAATATCTTCAAATACCTTTTCAGTATATTCTTTTATTTCATTCATTTTATCATCTTCCTTTCTATGGACTACAAGTCTCAATTTTTAATTTATTATTATTGATTTTAAACATGATACTACCATTTTGATCTGTTCTATATATTTTTGATTCCTCTAATGCATCTAACACTTCTTTATTTGGATGTCCATACCTATTATTCTTACCTACACTAATAATGGAATACTCTGGATTTATCTCATTTATAAATTCAATACTTGAACTTGTCCTACTTCCATGATGTCCTACTTTTAATACATCAATGTCAGGAAGATTGTATTTATCTATTATTTCTTTTTCAGTTGTACTTGATGCATCACCCATAAACATAAAATTATAACCACTAAGTTCAGTATAAATAACATTTGAATTATCATTTTCATTATCATATTCTTTAGTTTGTAAAAAATATAATTTGTTATTATCTATATTTAATTCTTTAATACACGAATAATATGGTATTTTCTTTTCATCCAATACTTTAATTAAATCAGTCTCTAGTTCATTAAATTCACCACAATTAAATATTACTTTCTCTACTTTGAAATTTTCTACTATGTATTTTGCATTTCCTATATGATCATAATCTCCGTGTGTTAAAATTAAATAATCTATTTTTTTAATACCTAACGATTTAAAATATGGTATCAATTTATTTTTTGCCATATTATAATCACTAAACATATTACCACCTGTATCAATTAAAATATTTTTACTTTTTATTTCTAATAAAATAGAATCACCTTGTCCAACATCAATCATAGTTAAATAACTATTTTTATTAAAATACTTTATATTATTATGAATAATTAATATAATAATTAAAACATAAAAATATTTTGGTTTAATAAATATAAAAGTTATAATTAAATAATAAATTATAAACAAATAAAAAGGTATTTTAGCCATTATTAAATTAATATTAAAAATATTACAAAATATAGTTAAATTTTCCATAAAATTTAATAAAACAAACAATAAATTATCTAATATTGGAAATATTAAAGTAATAATTGATAAAGGAAATATTACTAAAGAAATAAATGGAACAAATATAACATTAATAAGAGGACTAATTATATTTATATAATAAAAATTATTAATCATAATAGGAATACTAGCTACAAAACATATAGTTGAAGTAATAAATAATTTAACAAAATAATTATTAAATTTATTAGTTAATTTACCAAAATAAATCAAATAAAAACTAATTATGAAACTAAATAAAAATCCAACATTATAAATGTAATAAGAATTATAAAATAACATAAAACTAGCAATTAATAAAATTAAATTTTTTTTATCTATTTTATTGAAAATATAAAGAAAAACTGCTCTTAAAACAGATGGCGTAAAACTAGTTAAAAAAGCATAAAAAATTAAAAAAATACTTATTATAAAGTAATTATATTTAAATTTTTTTAATAATTTAGATAAAATAACTGTTAATAAAGAAATATGCATACCAGAAATAGCAAGTAAATGACTAACACCATTTTCTTGATAACTACTTAATATTTCATCATTTAAATCTTGTTTATCACCTAATATAAATGTTTTTATATAATCTTTGCTTTTTAAATTATCGATTCTTTCATATATTATATTTTTAATTTTATAAAATATATTACTATTATCTTTAACTTTAGTAATATTATCAGCATATAAAATATAATATATTTTATTACTTAATAAGTATTTTCTATAATTAAATAAATTAAATACAGTATTATCATAAGGTTTATTTAAAGTACCTTTTATTTTAACATAATCTCCTAATTTGTAATCTAATTTATTATAATAAGTTACTTTTATTTTTTCTTTAGATTTAATTATTAAATCAGTTTTATCATCACTATAAGTTATACCAATTATTTTACCTATTAAAGTTATATTTCCTTCCTTATAGTTAGTTTTATATATTATATTTTTAGTAATATAAAAAGTATATAAACAAGCTATAATTAAAATTATTTTACAAAGTAAGTCGATCTTTAATTTTTTCATAAGTTGTAGTACCTATACCATCTACTTCCATTATTTCTTCAATTGATTTAAATCCATTTTTATTACGATAATCAATTATTGCTTGTGCCTTTTTCTCTCCTATTCCATCTAATGTCATTAATTCATCTAAACTAGCTTTATTCAATGAAACCTTACTATTAGTATTACTGATTTCACCACTTGGAACATTATCAATTTTATCTTCTATACAAGCATCATTTTCTAACTTGGGACAAATACATTCTTTTTCAATATATTTTATACTAGTACTACCTTTTTTCATTTCATTAATTTCTTCTTTAGTATAAATAATAATAACCATTTCATCGACAACATTTTTACTCAAATTAATAACACTAGTATCAGCTTCATTCGTTAATCCACCACTTATTTCTATGACATCACTAACTCTACTACCTTCTTCTACTTCATAAACACCTGGATTTTTAACAGCACCTTTAATATCAACTTTAACTATTTTTGAAACTATTTTTTCTTCTTCTAAAACATTTTCTTCTATTTTAATTATTTCTTCTTCTAGTTGTATCTCTTCATCATCTTTATTCAAAATTATAAATATAACTAATAATAAAACAATTATAACAATCCATATGTATTTTTTTAAATAATACATAATTCACCTCCTATTAGTTATATACGACAAAAACAGGATAAAATCCTGCTTATAAAAGAAAAAATTATTAGTATTTATAAATATTAAAATTACAAATTAATAAATTTAAAACCAGCATTCAATATTAAATTGAACACTGGTATCTTTATTTATTTTACTTAATTTTGTTTATAAGACTTCGTATGCAGCTTATAAATTCTATATAATTTTACAAAATTATTGGTTTCCACCACTTATTTCTCCACCAACTTCATTTGGATTTACATATTCTGGTGATTCTAATTTTTGTATAACATTATCAATGGATATATGAATAACTGGGCGAATTCCAAATAAATTATCTGTAGTTAATGTATAAGGAAGAAGAGTATTATAAACAATAATTGTCCAAATATATTCTGGTGACATTTGCAATAGAGTGTTTGTCCAATATCCATAATTACTATTATCTCCATTAGTTACTATATTAATCAAAAGCCATTCTGGTAACAACAAATCACTATAACCATAATTTTTTATGCATTCTCTAAATTTGCTTACATTATCATTATTACAATTTTTAGATTCTAAAGTAAACATTTCGGATAATCTTTCGGCATACAACATTTGCCAATTATTTTTATCTGATAAATTTTAATAAAATTCAGTCATTTTTACTAAATCTTCTGCTTCTGGCAAATATTTTTTACTCACTCTATTCCAACTACTCGTTCTTTCGTTTAATGCCTTATTAGCTGTTATTGGGCCAATTTCTTTTAAATAATTATATATTTCTTCAATTTCCATTTGTTGTCACATACATCCTCGCAGCTTCAATTATACTATCTTTTTGTCTTTCATATGCTTCATTTTTGGCATTAGATAATACCTTATCTATTATTGGAAATGTTATAAGCGCTATTACAGCTAATAATATTAATACTCCTAATAATTCTATTAATGTAAATGCATTTTTTATTTGATTATTATTTTTTATCATACATTTCTCCTAACTATTCCACGTGAAAATTTTGGATTAATAATTTTACTAAAAAGAAATATTTTTTATAATATTTCTTTATTTTAACCTTAATTTTTAAAATCCTCTATTTCTTAAGAATGATGGAACATCAGCATCATCTGAATCATCATCTTCTGGTTTAGCATAAGTTTGTGTATTATATGAATGAAGTGCTGGCTTGTCCTCTTCAAAACCTGTAGCTA
Source organism: uncultured Mycoplasmatota bacterium (assembly GCA_946488855.1). Classification (GTDB taxonomy): domain Bacteria; phylum Bacillota_I; class Bacilli_A; order RF39; family UBA660; genus Faecisoma. The sequence goes on along the minus strand of CAMLWC010000013.1, from coordinate 19,500 downwards.
TAACAGTAACAATTAACTCATCATTTAAATTTTCATTAATTACTGCACCAAATATTGTATTTATATCAGTATTAGCACTTTGTCTAATAACTTCAGCTGCTTCTTCAACTTCAAATAAAGTTAAATTAGCTCCACCTGTTACATTAATTATAGCATCTGTTGCACCACTAATACTTGTTTCTAATAATGGACTTGATACTGCTTGTAATGCCGCTTCTGTAGCTCGTCCTTCACCAACGCCCATACCAATACCAATTAAAGCATTTCCTCTTTTTTCCATAACTGCTTTAACATCAGCGAAATCTAAGTTAATTAAACCTGCAACTGCAATTAAATCACTTATTGATTGAACACCTCTTCTTAAAACATTATCAACTTCTTTGAATGAATCTAATAAAGGTGTTGTTTTATCAATTATTTCTCTTAATCTATCGTTAGGTATAACAATTAATGTATCAACGTGTTTTTTTAATTCTTCTAATCCTGTAACTGCTTGTTGCATTCTTTTTCTACCTTCGAAGCTAAATGGTTTAGTAACTATTCCGACAGTTAAAGCACCTAAACTTTGAGCAATATCAGCAATTACTGGGGCAGCACCTGTACCAGTACCACCTCCCATGCCACATGTAACAAATACCATATCAGCACCTTTTAAAGCTTCTTCAATTTCATTTTTGCTTTCTAAAGCTGCTTCTTTTCCTATTTGAGGGTTAGCACCGGCTCCTAAACCATTTGTTAAATCAGTACCAATTTGAATTTTAACTGGTGCTTTTGAATTTTTTAATACTTGTAAATCAGTATTAGCAACTATAAATTCAACACCTTTTACTCCTGATTCTATCATACGGTTAACAGCGTTATTACCACCGCCACCTACTCCAATAACTTTTATATTAGCTAATTGATCCATTTCTAATCCAAACATGTATATCCTCCCTTATTCGCCAAAGAAATATCCAAATACTTTACCTAACATCGAATCATTTGTATTCTTTCTAGGTGTTGATAAAATTTCCATTTCATCATTATTTACCATTGAATAATCTTTTCCTTTTAGTTTAAGTTTATTTACAAAATAAATTATGTTACCAATTGCTGAAGAAAACTTATTGTTTCTTAAACCAATTAGATTAACACTTCCTATTATAGCACATTTTCCTAATTTTTCTCTACAAATTTGTTGAAAATTAGTCATATTTGTTATTCCACCAGTTATAAATATAAAGGTTGGTTTATGTGAAGTTAAACCATTTAATTCTTGGTTAACTAAGGATAATATTTCATCTATTCGAGATATTACTATTTCACTTAACTCATACTGATTAATTTTAATAACTTCACCATCTTTATTTTTTGCTTCTTTAAATTCATTTAATGAAGCACTATTACGTTGTGGTAATGAAAACTTTTCTTTTAATTCTCTAGCAGTTTCCAAATTAACTTTATACATATAAGCAATATCGTGATCAACACTTTTACTTCCCATATTTACAATACTATGTTTAACAATTATACCTTTATTGTATAATGATACTTCTGTTTTTTCAGCGCCAATATTTACAACGGCACTTATAGTATTAACAACATTATCATCCATAAAAGTATTAATATCACCAATAGCTCCAAAAGAAATATCTATAACTTCAATTCCCAATGAATTTAATAAATTAACAACTGAATATATATTTTTTCTAGGAGCAGATGCTAAAATGCCCCTAGTTTTTAATGTAGAACTTACCTTACCTAATGGTTCATTAGTTACTTCATTATCAAGCGTAAAATCAATAGGAATAATAGTTACCATTTCTTTAGTATTATCAAGATTATTCTTCATAGCAGTTTGTAATACTTTAATAATATCTTCACCTGTTATCTCTTGATTTTTGACATCAATTTCACCTTTTATCATATTAAATTCGGCAAAATAACTAGGAATAATTGCTATTACTTTTTTTATTTTAAATCCTAACATTGATTCTATTTGTTCAAATCCTTTTTTCACACTATTCTTTGCTTCATTAACATCAGTAATTAAACCTTTTTTTATACCTTTTGATTTAATAGTAGAAGATGCTAAAAGATTATATCTTCCATGATATAATTCACACACAACAATTTTAATACTATCAGAACCGATATCTATACAAGTATATATATGTCGCAAAGTACTCACCTACTATCTATTAATTATTATACAATATTTTTTTGTAAAAGGAAAGAGATTATTCAATAATTTCAAAATTATTTCCATAATCTAAATATAAGATACCATTTTTATTTGGTAAACTCTCTAAAATTGTAATATATTTATTTAGCTTATCAAATGTTGAAATATTTACATAAACAAAATTGCCGTCATTCATTGTTAATAAAAATCTATTATCATCTACTTCATTAGGATAAAATTGTATCTCTGATATCCTACTTAAAATAGAAATATCTAATTTTCCCATTTCATTTATAAAATCATCATAATAAGAATCAGTAATATAATTAATTACAGTTGGAACAATAAATGTATCATTAGTTTCTTTTCCATCTAAAAGAATAGTTTTTTTATTATATTCATAATAAAATAATGGTCTATTTTCTTCTACTTCAATATAAACTTCAGTTAAGTTTTTTTTATATACTTTAACACTTTTTATATATATATTATCTTCTAATTTTTGTTTAATTTTAAAACTCATATTTTGCATAGTACTAGGATAATCACTAATACCGGCTATTTCAATTATTTGTTGATCAGTTAAAAAATTATTATTTAATATATATATATTTGATATTTTTAAATTGAATAAATAAGCAAAACAACTAACAATAAAAATTATAATTATTAAAAAAATTATAATTCTATCATATCTAATTTTTCTTTTTTTCTTTTGTGTTTTACTTTTCATAAAATACCTCTAATCTACAAATTCTTGTTCTACTTTTAATTCAATTCCATATTTTTCTTTTACTTTATCTTTTATTTCATTAATTAAATTTCTAATATCACTAGCAGTTGCATGATCTTTATTTATTATAAAATTAGCGTGTTTTTCAGATACATATGCACCACCAATATTTTTTCCTTTATAACCTAATTCTTCTATTAATCTTCCTGCAAAATCATTTTCAGGATTTCTAAATACACTTCCAGCTGAAGGATATTCTAAAGGTTGTGTAAGTAATCTTCTTTGTTTTCTATCAGCTATAACTTCCATTATACTATTAGCATCACCATGCTTTAAAACCAATTTAGCTTCTAAACAAATATAATCTTTGTTTTTTTGTAAAAAACTTGATCTATAATGAAAATCTAAATCTTTATTATATAAAGTTTTAACTTTCAAATCAGGAGTTAATACTTTAACTTCACTTACTATATAACCAATATCAGATTTATAAGCTCCAGCATTCATAAATATAGCTCCACCAATAGTACCAGGAATTCCTGATGCGAATTCTAAACCTGATAGTCCCATTCTTGCAGTTTTTAAACTTAATTTTATTAGATTATAACCAGCACCAACTATTACAATTGTATCATTTATTTCTAATTTGTTAAATTCACTTAAATTAATTATGACTCCTTCATATTTATTATCACTAAATATTAAATTAGAACCATTCCCTAATATTTTATATTTTATATTATTTTCTCTTAAATAAGTTAGTAATTTAATTAAATTATTAACATCAGTAGGACATACTAAAGCAATAGCGTTGCCACCTACTTTATATGTTGTGTAATCACTCATTTTAGGATTATTTATAACTTTACCAACTCTTAACTTTTTTAATTTTTCAATCATTTATTTACTTCCTATCTATTATTTTTTTAATATTGTCATAAATTATAGTTGCACTATTGTTAACTTGCATTTTACTTAAATTATTTTTAATATTTTTTATCTTATTTTTATCATTTAGTAACTCATCAATAGTACGAACTAATATATCCCCTTTTAAATTCTTTTCTTCTATCATTATAGCAGCATTTTGATTTACTAAATCTAATGCATTTTTATATTGATGATTATTTGGAACATATGGACTTGGAATAATAATACTTGGAAGTTTTAAAGCAATAATTTCACTTAATGTACTAGCCCCTGCTCTAGTTACGATTATATCAGTTTTTTTCATGATTCTTGTTATTTTTTCAACATATGGCACTACTTTTACATTTTTAGGGAAATTAATTTGCTTAATTTTGTCATAATCATTTTTACCAGTTACATATAATATTTCATAATCTTTATTATTAAATAAAGACATCGTTTTAATTAAAAATTCATTAACCTTACTAGCTCCTAATGAACCCATAACAAACAATACTAATGGTTTGTCACTTAAATTAAATTCTTTTTTATCACATTCTTTTACATTTAAAGCATCTTCACTACAAGGATTACCAGTTAAAATAACTTTATTTTTAGGAAAATAATTTTTACTTGAATTAAATGAAACACCAATTAAATCAACATAATTACTTAAATAAGTATTTGCTTTACCTGGAATAGAATTTTGTTCATGAATAAATGTTTTATAACCTAATTTATTAGCAGTCTTAACAACTGGTACTGTAACATATCCTCCAACACCAATTACTATATCAGGGTTAAAATCTTTAATTAATTTTTTACATTTTTTATTTGCTTTTATTAAGCAATCAATTGTTTTAAAATTTTTAAACAAATTTTTCCTATTAAATCCATATATTTCAATTTGTTCAAAAGGAATATTATATTTAGGAACAATATCTTTTTCCATTCTATCATGTGTACCTATATATAAAAACTCACTATTAGGTTCTTTTTCTTTTATTTTATTAATAATAGCTAAAGCAGGATAAATATGACCACCTGTTCCTCCAGCACTTATAATTACTCTCATAATCCACATCCTTATTGTTAATTATACCATAATTATATGATTTTTTAAATAATTAAATGAAACATTGTTAGACTTAATTTGACAAATAATAAAATAATCCTTATAATACTTTATCATTAAAGGGGGAATTTTTATGTTTGGTGAGGTACCAATTTATGGTAATTGTGAAAAGAATCTTGATAGTAAAAATAGATTAACTATACCAAAATTTTCAAGTGTAGAAGAAAATGATAGATTAGTTATTCAAAAATCAGATACTGGAAATTTTTATATAATTATTAATTGTTCAAAAATTGATGAAGAAATTGCTAAATTAAAAGAAAAAGATGAAAAAAGAAAAATTGAATTATTAACTAGTTCAATTGTTGCTTTAACAAAAGTAGATAAACAAGGAAGAATTATTTTTCATCCTAATGAATCATTTGCTATTGATAGAAAAGTTTTTATACATGGTAATTATGATTGTATACATGTTTTTTCTTCCAAAAAAGATTACGAAGATCATATTGATGAATTAAAAAAGAACCGCTAATTGGTTCTTTTAATAATACTTAATAACATCAACAATATTATCCTTTTTTATTTTTTTAGTGGCTATTAAAAATGATAGATAAACAATTATTATTACACCTACTATACAAATTAATAATGGTGTTAAATAAACATTTAATGGTATTTCTAAAAAATTTTCAAAAGTATCATTATTAATCATTGTTATTTTTATAAATATACTAACTATCAAAATAAATAATAATATACCAAATAATAATGATTTTAAACTTAACATTAAACTTTCATAAAAAATCATTTTATTAAATTGTTTATTAGATAAACCAATACTCTTTAAAATTGCAAATTCTTTTCTTCTTAAATTTAAACTTGCACTTATTGTACCAATAATACTAACAACTGTTATAAAAATAATAAATCCTAAAGCTAAATAAATAACTAATTTAGCACAATTAATTAAAACAATACTATTGTGATTTAAAACATAAGTATTAGTATAATAAATATTGTCACTTTCAACAATTGATTTTATTTCTTGGTCTAATTTTAAATAATCATTAGTTCTTATATAAATATTTATAATGTTATTTATATTTCCATCATATTTACCAATTAAAACAGGCATATTAAAACTTCTAAAAACATCGCCATATTTGTTTATTAAAAAATTAGTATCATTGATTGTATTTACCGTAATAGTTTCTTTAATTTCATCTGTTTCATAATCTATTAAATCTAAATTAATAACTTCATCATCAAACACTGGTTTACCATGAAATAACGTATTAACTAATAAATTATCATTTTTATAATAATCTATTATTTTATTGTAATTATCTTCATCAACATAAAAATAAATAAGATAATTACTAATAATATTATTAAAATTATTTTCTGTTTCAAATTTATAAATGCTATCAGTATAATATACTATATCATCAACTGACTCTAAATTTTTAATACTATTTATTATTTCTTCTTTAGTAGTATTTTTTAAATCATTAGGTCTAAAATTAACAGTAATATATTCTTCATATTTATTTTTATCAATATCATATAATAATATCGATAATAAAGTAGTCGCTACTAAAAATAAAATGATTCCTATTACAACCGATATAGTAGTTATTCTATATTTTGCCCTATCCCTAGTTACATTATTAGCAGATATTAAACATTCAATTCCTAATAATTTTTTTACTAATTTATTTGATTTACGATATTTAAACTTCTTAGTTTGTTTAACTTCATCTATTATATTAATTTTACTTGCCATTCTTGCTACCGAAAATGTTGCAAATAAAGTACTTATTAATATAAATATTAAAGAAACAAATATAAAAGTTGGATATATTTCTAATGTGTATATATTTGTTATTATACCTTTTAACATATTGTTTATTATAAATAATATTAATGAAACAAAACCTAAACTTAACAAAAATCCTAGTGGTATAGCAATAATTAAAACAATTAATGATTCTAAAAATACTGAATATAAAATTTGTTTAGGAGTTGCACCAATACTTTTATACACTGCATATTTCTTTTTCTTTTCATTTACAGATATTGAAAAAGCATTATAAATTATAAAAAATATTATAAAAGCTAAAACTAAACATATAAACATTGTTAATAACATATATACTTGATTTTCTGGTGAATCATCTGATTTATCAAAATAACTTATCAAAGGTTCATTTTTTTTAATTGAAGCTATTTCAAATTTATTAACTAATACTTCTAAATCTAAATTCATATTATTATAAGAATTCAAATATACAAAAAACATAGCATAATTATCAACTTCAGTATCTTTCGTTAAAATAATATTATCTAAAGTAAAATTTAAAAATCCTTTTTGATATATCCCTACTACTTTATAATCTTTATTATTCAAATTTAAAGTCGATCCTATTTTTAATTTCAAACTATCAGCATACATTGAATCGATAATAACTTCGGTATTATTAGTTGGTATTTTACCTTCTATCTTCATATCAAAATTATCACTAATGCCATATAAATTATCCTCTATTTGATATATATAATAATATTTATCAACTAATTTATTATTCAAATTACCTTTTTCACTTACTTTAGCGTGATGAATAATAGCATGAAAATCACCTAAATTAGTTGTTATATTGTTAATTTGATTTTGTCTTATAGTTGAAAAAGCCAAGCCAACAGTAAAAAGCAATATACAAGATAATAATACACTTATAAAACATAAAATAAATGTTTTCTTATCTTTTACTAACTCTTTTAATGTCAACTTGGTCATTATTTTCATATCATTCACCTAGAATAATTATATAATATTTGTCCTTATTTGACAATATTAATATAAACTTTCTATATTTTTAATTAATTTTTTATATTCGCTTGAATCAGTTTCAATATTAATTAAATTTAAACATTTACTTAGGAAAATCAGTAACAGTTGAATAAATTACTTGTAAATTATTAATAAATATGCTATAATACATATAGATGAGAGATTCTCATATAATAAAAAGGAATACCTAATGCGCTTTTTTAGGTACTATCCCTTAATTTTTTGGATTGAGTACCGACTTATACAGTTGGTACTATTTTTATTAACATAATTAAAATTATGATAATAAGGAGACTAACTATTAAAAGCCATTTTTCTGTTTGTTTCATTATATCAACCTCCTTTCACATTACGCGAAAGGAATAGTACCTCATCAAATATTCCAAAATAATTATAGTATACAATTAATTTAAAATAAACAATAAAACTCTCTAAATAGAGAGTTTTTTATTACATCATTTCTTCTAATTCTTTATTCATTTTTTTCATTGTTTTATTAGCAAATTTTTCCATTTCTTTCATAACAGGTTTACTATATTTTTGGTATGCGACAGTAGCACCTACACCAATACCTATCAACATCATACTTTTAGCTATTTCTTTCATATAAATCACCTCTTTATTAGAAAAAATGAAGGTATGTATAACATACATTTTTATTTTAACCTTTATTTAAAATATTATTCTTTAATTGTTCTAATAAATTTGTTTTTCTTATTATTTCATCATTATTACTAACAGCATACAAAAATGCATCTGGTTCTCCTATTAAAATTAATTTTTTCTTAGCTCGTGTTATTCCAGTATATATTAATTTACGATATAACATTCTTTTATAGCTATTACATATTGGCATAACAACAACTTCAAATTCACTACCTTGAGATTTATGAATAGATATAATAAATCCATGAGTAATTTTATTTAAATCTTTTGATTCATATTTAACCAAATTACCATCAAAATCAATATAAATAAATGTTTTATTTTCGATTTTAACAATATTTTTTATAATTCCAATATCACCATTATATATATTTTCTTCTGGCAAATTTACTAATTGTAATACCTTATCATTTTCTCTAAAAACAATATCACCATATTTAATTTCATTTTGATTTGATTTAGGATTAAATATATTTTGTAATTCTTTATTTAAATTATCAATTCCGTTAACGCCTGCATACATTGGAGCCATTATCTGTACTCTTTTGTAATCATATCCTTTATCTATTAATTGTAAACACAAATTTTTTAAATTATCTTTAATTGAATGACATTTTAAAAATGTATAATCACTTTTAGTTTCTAAAAAAGAATCACTTAAATTGTTATCTTTTATTTCATGAGCTAAGGTAGTTATGTAAGAATTTTCATCTTGCCTATATAATGTATCTAAATAAATTGTATCAATTAATTCACTTTCGATTAAATCTTTTAAAACATTACCAGGTCCAACAGAAGGTAATTGATTATGATCACCTACTAAAACTAATTTAATATTTTTAGTTAATCCTTTAAATAAATTATCTAGTAAACTTAAATCAATCATACTTACTTCATCAATTATAATTAAATGCTGTAAATTTTTATTATATTCGTTAACTAAAAATTCATTATTTTCTTTATTCCATTTTAAAAAACGATGAATAGTACTAGCAGGTAAATTAGTTGATTCACTCATTCTTTTACTAGCTCTACCTGTTGGAGCAAGTAAAGCAATTTTATCAATTAATTCTTCATAAGATAAACCAAATATATTTTGATATAATTCACATATTGCTTTTATAATTGTAGTTTTTCCTGTTCCTGGTCCACCTGTTATAATAGTTATATTATTTTCTAATGATTTTTTTATTGCCTCTTTTTGTTTATCATTATATTTAATATTATTAACACGTTCTAATTCTTCTATTCTATTATCTAAATATAATTTATCTATTTTTTTATTTTCTAAATATTTAATCATGTTGGTAATATTAATCTCTGAATCATACATTTCTTTTAAATAATACTTATCATTCAATAAAATAATTTCATTTTCATTTATCAATTCTTCTAAATATAAGTCAAAATCATCAACATTTAAATCAATTTTTAAATAATTAAAAACACTTTCTAATATTTCATCATATTCCAAATAAGTATCACTATTTGAAAATATTAATTTTTTCATCATATAAATAATACAGGCTTTAATTCTACGCTCATCATCTTTTTCAACATTTAATTTTAAAGCAATTTCATCAACTTTTAAAAAAGATATAAAATCGATTAAATAATATGGATTTTGTTCTATATAAGTAATTGTTTCGCTTTTATAAGTATTATATATTTCTAATGCATCCTTCATATTAAAACCTAATTCTGTTAAATAAACTATTATTTGGTGACTCTCTTCATATTTTATCAATGTTTCATAAATCGTATGAGCTTTTTTAGTAGTCATTTTAGGAACTAACAATAAACATGTTTCATCTTTCAATATTTCATCTAATACATTTTTTCCTATTGTATCAACTATTGATTTAGCTAACTTTTCACCCACTCCTTTAAATAAATCACTAGATAAAAAAGCTACCAATCCATCTTCATCAACCGGTTTTAATCTTTCATATTCTTTAACATTAAATTGTAAGCCATATTTAGGATGTTCAACAACTTCACCTTTAAAAACATACATATCATCTAAATTTAATTCATGAAAATAACCAGTGAAAGTGATTATTTTATTAATATATATCTTTAATTCTTCATCATCGGTTTCTTTTATTTTAAATAAACCAATTATATAACCTTTATCAGAAGTAAAAATTGATCTACGATAATTTCCTTTAATATATGACATACAATCACCTAGCTAATTATATCAAAAAAAGATAGAAAAATCTATCTTAAAACTATGACTTTTATAAATGTTAAAATAGAAAGTCGTAAATTTAACACCATCATTCAATCCAATAATGGTGTTCTTGGAGATTTTATTTTATATATTACCGCATGAATTTGTTTTAAATTATTGCCACAATTTGGCCAAATGACTTCACGCACGGCTTATAAATTTATTCCTCTGTTACTAAATCTCCACCAACATCATCTGGGTTTACATACTCTGGTGCCTCTAATTTTTCTAGGATATTAGATTCATAGATATGGATAACTGGGCGAACGCCATAGTATTCAAAGATGCCCACAGAGACGCTGCTGAGTTCGCCGTAGTCATCGACAAGCCACGCGTAACCAGGATCAGACACAACACTGTAATTCATTGGTGTGCTTGTCCAATATCCATTTCCTGCACTACTATCTCCTGTTGTTTCTAAATTTATAGTTGCCCATTCTGGTAATAAATACTTTGCTCCTCCTGCTGCTGTTATTGCTTGTCTACATTCGCTTCCACTTCTACAATTCTTCACATCTTCATTTGCTTGTATAAATCCATAAAAATCTGTGAAATATTTACTTTGCCAATTTTGTTTATCCACTTCATTTAAATTTTGATAAAATTCTGTTAATTTTAATAGTGTTGTTGCTTCTGGCAAATATTTCTTTGTTACTTTATTCCAACTACTTGTTCTTTCATTTAATGCTTTATTTGCCGTCACAGCTCCAAATTCATACAAATTTTGATTAACTGTTGAATCATCATCACTTGTCCAGTTTCCTCCAGCATTATTATAATCTTCTTCACTTATCCATGCTACTGTTCCGCCTGGTAAGTTTCTATCTAGTATTCCTACTATTTCATCGCCATTTACTTCTAATACATAGATATTTTGAGTTTCACTATCACTTACTTGAACTTTTAATAAATCTCCTACTGCATATTTTGCTTCTGGCTTATCTAAATCTCCTTCTACCATTGTATTATTTTGTAAACTATAGATATGTCCATTACTTTTTACTTTTAACCATGTTAATTTATCACTATATTCTATTTCTAATATTTCAGCATTTCCTAAATTAACCATTTTTGATACATTTTCTTTTGTCATACTTGATGTACATGTTTTAGTATAATTATTATCCATTTGATATTTTATCTCTTCTGTTGCACAATAATTATTTATTCCACTTAATATCATATTGGCTTCAGACAAACCTGCTGATTTCTTTGCATCTTCTATTACATTTAATATTATTGGAGTTGCTATTAATGCTACTATTGCTAATATAATTATTACTGCTAATAATTATATTAGCGTAAAACCATTTATATTTTTTTTCATTATCTTTTATCTCCTTAAAATTATAAATCTATCTTAATAAGTATCATTAGATTTAAATATACCGTTATTTAAAGATTTTCTTTTATCTTGTGAAATTCCAGATTCTTCTTGAATTTCTCCATTATTTAAAATATCTTGATATTTTTTTAATTCAACTATTTTTTCTCCTTTGTCAAATAATTTTTGTATTTCAAAATTAAAAGATTGATCAGGAGTTACAAAGCCACTCATAGATTTTTGTCGTTCTATTTTTCTTCTTTCTCTTTCTTTATCAATTTCTAATGCTAACTGATGAAATCTTTCTCTTTCATATTTAAAGTCATTATACATATGTTTAGCAAAAAAAACGGCACAAACAAGAAAGATTCCAGGAGCTAATCTTAATTCATCAGTAGCAGATAATTTTCCAGACAAATCCATATTTCTTATTATTCCCCAAGTTATACCAGAACCTACTAAACAGCCTACAAATCCTCCAAAACTTTTTAATGTTTCAGAAAAATTATTAGTTATTGCATTCACATAACTCTTTCTTTGTAATGAATAATGCTTCATAAGTATCACCTATTTTTATTATAATATACACTTAACATATTGTCAATTATTTATTTACATATCCTATACAATATGGATATTCTATATTTACAATTTTAACAGGTATAATTTGATTAATTAATTTTTTATCACCTTTTAATTTTATACTTAAATAATTTCCCGTATGTCCATATAAATAACCATCTTTATAAGTTTCTGGAATAAATTCCAAATTTTTATCAATAAATTTGTTCATATAATCAAGTTCTAAATTTTTAGATAATTCAATTAAAATATGTGCTCTTTCTTTTTTAGTAATATTATCTATTTGATTATCCATTAAACTAGCTTTTGTACCTTCTCTTAAAGAATATGGAAATACATGTAACTTAGAAAATTTAATTTTTTTGATATTTTCTACTGTTTCATTAAATAATTCCAATGTTTCATTTGGAAAACCAACTATAACATCTGTAGTAATAGACATATTAGGTCTAATATTTCTTAACTTATTTATCTTATCAATAAAATAATTAATATCATATTTTCTATTCATAAGTTTTAAAATTTCATTAGAACCAGATTGTAATGGAATATGCATATGATCAACTAATACATCATTATTATTTATTATATCCATTACTCGATCATTTATTTCAGTTATTTCAATTGAAGATATTCTTAAACGTTTTAATTTTTTTATTTTAACTATATCATTCAATAAATCAGCAAAATCATATTCTCCATCATGGTAATTACCAGTATGAATACCTGTCAAAACTACTTCTTTGTGACCATAATTTACTAAATTATTAATTTCATTTAAGACATCTTCTTTTTTCTTACTTCTTACATTACCTCTAGTATATGGTATTATACAATAAGAGCAAAAATTATTACAGCCATCTTGAATTTTTACAAATGCTCTAGTTTTATCAAAATTATTTAATTGCATATCTTCAAATTCTGTATTAGATAAATCATAAATTTTACTAATTTTTTCATTATAATTATTAATATATTCAATTATTTTAGTTTTATCTTTATTACCAAGTACAATATCAACACCATCAATATCTAATACTTCTTTAGATTTCATTTGAGGTAAACAACCACAAACTATAACTAATTTACGCTTATTTCTAACAGCTTTATGTATCATTTGAAAAGATTTATGTTCAGCAACATTAGTAACAAAACAAGTATTGACAATGTATATATCTGCATCATCAATACTTCCTTTAATGTATCCAGCATTATCAAGTAAATCACTCATAACCTTTGATTCATAAGCGTTTACTTTACACCCTAAATTAATTATATAATATTTCATAAATTACTTCTAAAATCCTTTAAATCTTTTAAAAATTTATCATTGTTACTATCTTTGCCAAATACTGGTGAAATAAATTCACTATTTTTAAACTTAGGTTCTTCTTCTAATTTAACTTCTAAATTAATACTATCAACTGTTTTATTTAAATCTGGTTGTTCAACTTCTTCAATATTTAATAACTCTTGAGGTATCTCTGGTTCTACTTTTTTTATTGGTTCTGCCATTTGTAATTTTTTTTCTTGAACAGCTTTTACCAATTCTTGATAACTAATTATAGCATTTGCTTCTTGTTCTTCTTCAAAAGTCGTCATAACTCTTTCTTCTTTATTTTCTTCTAAAGCTTCTATTACTTTTTCAATATCACTTTTTTCCTCTTTAACATCATCGATTGTTGTTTCAATAGGTTTAACTTTTTTTGGCTTTAGAATAATTAATAAAATTATAATCAATAAAATTAAAGAAAAAGCAATTATAAAAACATATTTGTATTGTATTATATTTTCAATAATTGTATCCATAAACATCACTCCATCAATTCATAATTTAAAACGCTTAATAAATAAATTGGAACAGTTTCAACTCTTAATATATTATTACCTAATGTTACTAGTTCAAATCCATTATTATTTAATATTTCTTCTTCTTGTTCTGTTAGACCACCTTCAGGTCCTATCACCATAACTATTGTATCACATTTTAAATTATTTTTTAATACATTTTTTATTGTATTATTTTTTTCTTTGGTACTACAAACTATTTTTAAACCATCATAATTCAATTGTTCAATTTTTTTTGTATTTGAAATAATTGGAATATCCAATCTCTTCGATTGTTCACTTGCTTCTTTACAAATTTTATTCCATCTTTCTATTTTTTTTGTTTCTTTTCCATCTATTTTAACCATACTCCTAATAGTCAAAATAGGTACTATTTCATCTACTCCTAATTCTGTTGCTTTTTGCAAAACAAAAGACATTTTTTGTTCTTGTAAAAGTGGAACACATAATATAAATTTGTGTTTTTTATCATTTTTTTCTTCTACTATTTTATCAATTACAGCATTATAATCTTTATCTAATTTACAAATATGTAATTTATTTTGATAAACAACTTCAATATAATCTTCTTTCATTCGCATAACTGTTTTTATATGATATAAATCTTCTTTCGAAAGAACTAAAAAATTGTCTTTTTTTAAATTTGAAAAATATCTTTGCATTTTATTTATTATTATTTATCCATTCATTTAATAATGGTTCAGCTAAAAAACCAACTTTTTTATCAACAACTTGACCATTTTTAAATAAAATAAGTGTTGGAATAGACATAACTCCATAAGTTCTAGCTAATGATTCAAACTTATCAACATCAACTTTTATAATTTTAATATTATCACGATTAGATGAAACACTTTCTAATACAGGTCCCATCATTTTACAAGGCCCACACCAAGTAGCAAAAAAATCTACTAACGCATACTCACTATTAATTGTTTCATTAAATTCATTTTCATTTTTTATTTCCATATTAAATCTCTCCTTTATAAGTTCTTATTAAATCACCATAATTATCAAAAGGTTCAATTTTACCTTCATCAATTAATTTTTTTAATGATTCTGGGGTAATTATTTCATATTTTAAAAATAATTCAATAGCTTGATAATTAAATTCAGATTCACTAATCGTTTTATCACTATAATTATCTTTTAAAACAATAAATTCATTTATCACACTAACACTTTTATCAGCAAATGATGATAATAATGGTGTATTATTTAAAATTTTATCTTTATATTTCGAATTATCTATAAAATCAACATCATAGAAAACCAAAGATATAATATATAAAATGATAAAAGCAAAAACATAATGATATAATATACCTACTATAGCACCAGCTATTTTAGAAGGTAGACTTAATATAATAGTTGCATTAACTATTTTTTCAAATATAGTTGTAATCATCAATAATACTTTTAATAATAATGACAAAACTATTATACAAATGATAAAAGCTAATGCTTCATAAATTAATATATTAAGTATTTCAATATTTTTTAACAAACCAAATCTAAAAAATGGTAAATATTCATACATTATTACAGATAATGGATTTTTTAAAAAATAAGCAATAATTACTACAACTACAAATCCAATTGCTTCGACAACTTCTTTTGTAAATCCTCTTTTAAATCCTAAAATTGCTCCAAACAATATAAAAATTATAATTAAAACATCTAAAATATTCATAAATCACCTCTAATTATAGTTTATTCGATAACTTCGTATTTATAATTGTTATCAATTTTAGTAATTTTAACTTGTAAATCATTACTAAATAATTCATTTGTTTTAGGATTAGTTATATCATCTTCTACAAAACCAGCTTGTTTTAACTGTTCTAAAGTTAAAGTAATTGATTCACCATCATTTTCAGGTAATTCAAAAACATGACTACTAGCCCAGGTTTTTGCTCCTACTATAATATTATCAATTTGTATGTTATATAATTCTTCTTTATTTTCTTTCATTGTATTTGTAATAGATGTAATTGAAATTAATGCAATAACAGCTAAAATAATTATTATTCCTAATAATTCAGCCAATGTAAAACCTTTATTATTTAATTTACTTTTATTTTTCATTTTCCACCTTCTTCATTCTATTAATTATGATCTGATATTTATCAAATCTTTTTTCAACTCTACCCTCTACTATATATACACTACCTATAATTATATCATAAATCGTATCAGAAAACAAAATAAATTCTAAATTATTTGTTTCATCACTACCAGTTATGAAATACATATCTTTATTATTCTTAGTTTTTACTTTTTTTATTTTTTCAATAAAAATTATTGCTATAACATTTTTATTATAATATTTGTTTATATCTATTAAATTAATAGCTTTGTATTTGTTTTTTAAATTAGTAACAGGATGATCACTTAAATAAGTACCAAAAACTTCTATTTCTCTTTTTAATAATTCTTGATTACTATATTCTTGCATATTTATTAATTCTGGTTTTAAAGTATCCTCTAATAAACCACCTAATTCACTATAATTAACTAACAAATCAATATTACTATCGAATGTTTTTTGATTAATAAACTTTTCAAAACATCCAGCTTTATTTAATATTTCTAAAGTACTTTTGCTTAAATTATTTCTTGAAACAAAATCAAAAATATCTTTAAATTTAGATTTTTTTCTTTCTTCTATTATTGATGATGCTATAACATTACCTATACTTTTAATATTTGTTAAAGGATAAACTATATTATTATTATAAATTATATAATCTAATTCACTAATATTAATATCAGGTTTTAAAACATTAACTTTACAAACATTGATATATTCTCTAGTTTTTATTTCACTGCCTATAACCATAGATAATAAATTTTTCATAAATACATCATAATAATTAGCTTTTAAATAAGCCATTTTATATGCTATCATAGCGTATGAAACTGAATGAGCTTTATTAAAGCCATATGAAGCAAATTTTAAAATTAAATCATATATTTTAGTAGCAATATCTTTATCATATCCATTTAAAATGCTTTGATTAATAAATTTATCTTTTTCTTTTAATAAAATATCTTCTTTCTTTTTACTCATTGCTTTTCTTAATAAATCAGCTTCTGCTAAAGAATAATTAGCCATTACATTAGCAATCTGCATTATCTGTTCTTGATATATAATAATACCATATGTACTTTTTAATATAGGTATTAAACTATCAGTAATATAATCAATTTTTTCAATATTATTTTTTCTTTTAATGTAACTATCTATATTATTCATAGGACCTGGTCTAAATAAAGCAATAGCTGCCACTATATCATCAAAATTACTTATTTTAAATTTGTTAATAAAATTAATCATACCACTTGATTCAAATTGAAATATACCAATTGTATCAGCTTTATTAAATATTTCAATAGTTTTATTATCATTAAGTGGAATTTCATCAAATTTTAAATTAATTTCTTTTAATATATTATTTATTAAAGTTAAATTTTTCAAAGCTAAAAAATCCATCTTTAATAAACCAATATCTTCTAAATATTCCATTGAATAACTTGTTATATATAAATTATCATGATATGTTAGAGGAATAATTTCATCTAAATCATACTTTGACATAACAACTCCAGCTGCATGAATTGAAGTATGCCTTTTTAATCCTTCTAATTTTAAAGAAATTTTATATAATTGTTTTAACTCATTAGTATTTAAATAGCTTTTTACTTTAGGATAATTATCATATAAATTTAATTTAGGGTCTAATAATTTAGATAATTTATCAATAATATTAGAATCAATGTTTAAAACTTTACCAACATCTCTTATTACTTGTTTACTACCTAAAGTACCAAATGTAATAATAGGCGCTACTTTTTTAATTCCATATTTATTAATGCAATAATTTATAACTTCGTCTCTTTTAGTATATTCAA
Source organism: uncultured Mycoplasmatota bacterium (assembly GCA_946488855.1). Lineage (GTDB taxonomy): Bacteria > Bacillota_I > Bacilli_A > RF39 > UBA660 > Faecisoma. The sequence continues at coordinate 1,194 of CAMLWC010000013.1, read as the reverse complement.
AGTCGATATCAATATCAGGCATACTAATTCTTTCAGGATTTAAAAATCTTTCAAATAATAGATTATATTTAATTGGATCAATTGTAGTTATTCCTAAACAATACGCTACTAATGATCCAGCTGCACTACCTCTTCCAGGCCCTACCAATATATCATTTTCTTTTGCATACTTAACATAATCCCATACAACTAAAAAATAATTACAAAACCCCATTTTATTTATTATATTTAATTCATATTTTAATCTGTCTAAATATACTTTATTTACTTTGTCACCAAATATTTTTTTTAATCCATCTATTACTAATTTTTTTAAATAAGAATAACTATCTAAATCATTTGGGCAGTCATATATAGGCAACAAATCTTGCTTTAAAGGAAGTTCTAAATTACATAATTCAATAATTTCCTCATTACAATCATCAATATATAATCTATAATTTAATAAATGATTATCATGTTTATTAATATTTATTTCATTAATACTAACTCCTTTTTTTATAGCATATAAATATTTTAAATATTCTTTATCTTTTTCTTCTAGATATAAAACTTCATTTAAATATACTAATTTGCCATCTAGACTTCTCTTTTCATCTAAATTAGTATAGCCCTTATATAAATATTTATAAAATTTATAATCATCATAATTATTTAAATTACTATAAGGTACAATGCAAATTAAATCATCACTATATTTTCTTAATATGTTTATATCAATATTATTTTTAGAATTAATTGTACTTAACTTTATTAAATTTTTATAACCATTATAATTAATAGCATATAAAACAATATTATTTATTTCTAATCCTATAATTGGCTTGATATTATTTTTTTTACACTTTACATAAAATTCTAAACAGCCATACATAGAATCATCAGTTATTGTTAAAACTTTTATATTATTATTCAAAGCATATTTTATTAAATCATCTATTTTAATTAAACTACTAAGTAAACTATTATCAGTTTTTACATAAAGTGGTCCCATAACATCACCTACTAATATTTTACTATATTTTGTATATTTTTTAAAGAAATATTGTCAATAACTTGGGAAAATGTCTCAAAAATTTCTAAACATTAGCGGGAAAATTTATTCCAATTTCCTTTTGACATAATAATTTTATTTGTAAGAAAATATAGTCGTTTTAATTACTAATTTTTCAAAAAATGAAAAATCAGTAATTA